>NZ_BAABLF010000029.1:0-133122 GCF_039544205.1 Ferrimonas gelatinilytica
CGCCATGTTCACTCCTTTGTGGGTCGGCTGTTAGTTTTGGTCGACCAACAGTATTCCGACTCGCACGGGAGTGAACAACCTCCTGAAAGATTACACCTAGTTCCTAGTTCCTAGTTCCTAGTTCCTAAGAGCCTAGGTTCTAGGCGCTAGGTTCTAAGAGCAGATCCCCGATGTAGGTTGGGCAGAGCGAAGCCAAGCCCAACGTCCAAACGAATCACCTTAGGGTCTTTTGAGCAGGTTCTGGGTTTTAAGAGCAGGGACTAAGTTCTAGGCCGTAAGAGCGGCAACGAGATACGAGTTCCTAGTTCCTAAAAGCAGGTACTAGGTCCTAAGAGCCAAGAGGTTTAGAGCCTAGGAACTCGCCCCCGCTTTGCTTTTAGGACCTAGGCTTCTCCCTAGTACCTAGTAGCCGGCTTTACCGCTCTTAGGAACCAGGAACCGCTCCTCCCAAGGAGCTCGACCCTGCTCTTAGCACCTAGGCTTTTCCCTAGTACCCAGTAGCCGGCTTTACCGCTCTTAGGAACCAGGGACCGCTCCTCCCAAGGAACTCGACCCCGCTTTGCTTTTAGGACCTAGGCTTCTCCCTAGTACCGAGTAGCCGGCTTTAGCGCTCTTAGGAACCAGGAACCGCTCACCCCAAGGAAATCGACCCTGCTTTGCTTTTAGGACCTAGGCTTTTCCCTAGTACCTAGGCTTTTCCTAGAGATCAGGAACCGCTCCTCCCAGGGCCTCGCTCTTCATTCCGTGGCAATTTGCCTGTCGATTGCAAATAATGAAACCATTAACACCGGGCTGGCAAGCCTTCCCGACACGCCCATCGGCAAAGGAGAATCATGGCCTCTCACCCTCAGCGAGCACTGCAGCGAGCACTGCAGCGACCGGGCAGAATGATGTTTCTGCTCGCCTGGATCGCCCTGGCGGCTCTGCTCTACCTCTACTTTGACAGCCAGCTGAGCAAGCGGCACAACCCCAACCAACAGGTCGCGGGGCGGGTCGAGGGGGCGATGAGTGAGATCCAGCTGCTGCGAAACCGCCACGGGCACTATGTCGCCACCGCCGCCATCAACGGCCATGAGGTGGTGATGCTGGTGGACACCGGTGCCACCGAGATCTCCATCCCGGAATCCGTGGCCGCCCGATTGGGGCTGAAGAAGGGGCGCCCCTTCCCGGTCAGCACCGCCAACGGCACCATAGAGGTGTACCAGACACGGATCGATAGCCTCTCCATCGGCGTGCTAACCCTGTATGATCTCTCTGCCAACATTAATCCCGGCCTGGACGACAGCACCATACTGCTGGGCATGAACGCCCTTAAAGACCTGGAACTGGTCCAGCGTGGAGACACCTTAACGTTACGGAAGTACTGATGTTAGAGAACGATATTCGCCTGGCGGTCAGCGCCGCCCTGGAAGAGGATCTTGGTGGTCTGGGTCCCGACGAAGGGGACATCACCGCCCGCCTTATCCCCGTCGACCGCTACGCCGAAGCCCGGGTGATCACCCGGGAAGATGGGGTGTTCTGCGGCAAAGCCTGGGTCGAGCAGGTATTCAACCAGCTTGGCGGCAGCGTGGCCCTGCATTGGCATGTGGACGACGGTGACATGGTGGTCGCCAACCAGACATTGCTGGAGCTGGCCGGCCCGGCCCGGGCTCTGCTGACCGGCGAACGCACGGCCCTGAACTTTATCCAGACCCTCTCCGGCGTCGCCACCCTGGTCAACCAGTATGTGGTGCGGATCAATGACAGCGGCTGCCGCCTGCTGGACACCCGAAAAACGCTGCCGGGCCTGCGCACCGCCCAGAAGTACGCGGTCACCTGCGGCGGCGGCCACAACCACCGACTCGGCCTCTATGACGCCTTCCTGATCAAGGAGAACCATATCGCTGCCTGCGGCGGGATCATCCAGGCTATCGCCACCGCACGGCAACTGAAACCGGAGGCCCCGGTGGAGGTGGAGGTGGAGAATCTGGAGGAGTTGGCCCTGGCGCTGGAAGCGGGGGCGGATATCGTGATGCTGGACAACTTCGACGTCACCATGATGGTCAACGGGGTGCGTCTGCGTAACCAGGTACGCCCGGACACCAAGCTGGAGGTGTCTGGCAACGTCACCCTGCAAACCATCGGCGATTTTGCCAACACCGGCATCGACTACATCTCCGTCGGCGCTCTGACCAAGCACCTCCGCGCGATGGATCTCTCCATGCGCTTTAAGGCCTGAACACTCCCCTCGGAAACCCGTTGCCGGGATGATGTGATCTTCCGGCAACGGGCTTGGCATAAAAATTTTCAAAAAAATTTAAAATTTTTTCCACCGATTTTCCCGCCGCCACGGGAGGTCAAAAGATTGACAGCTCAGGCCGAACCGGTTTCAAATTCAGTGCTGTCAGGCGGTAAAAACACGCCAAAACTTTGTCTTGCAGCACAACCGCCTTCCAAGGCCCAAATTCGGCAGGCTTCCCAGCCCGCAAAACCGGCGTAAAGCCTTTGAACTAACGGATTTTTATGCGTATTGTTTAGCTGCATTCACTTGCATACACTCAGTGGTGTATTAAGTTCAAAGTGGATGCAGACGATGTCCGCGTCTCCCCACTCACCAGCCATAAGGTGAGCGGGGCACCACCTGAGAGCTGTGAAGCTTCGGCCATCACAGATGTTTTAGGGTTTAGTTTTTACAAATCGAGGAAGAGTTATGAAACGGAAGCAACAACAGGGCTTTACCCTGATCGAACTGATGATCGTGGTGGCCATTATCGGTATCCTGGCAGCCATTGCCTTACCTGCCTATTCCAACTACACCAAGAAAGCTCAGTACACCGAAGTGACTGCAGCAACCGGGGGCGCAAAAACTGCTGTTGAAGTTTGCTCTCAAACCTACCCGGGAACTGGTGATGTAAACTGTCTTCAAGCGAAAAATGGCGTGCCCACTGACATCGCCGTAGGCACCACCACCATGGGTATTGCCACCCTTTTTTCAGCCGCGGATGCAGTCACCATCACCGCCACTGTTCCGACAGGTGGCCTTGGCCCTCTGGCCACTGGTCACTGGTCACACATACACTCTCACAGGTGTAGTTGACACAGCGACTGGTGCGATTCAGTGGACTGGTGCCTGTAGCGATGGCACTAACACTGTAACTGACTATTGCCCGTGATAGCTTCCACTGGCTGCACTTTGACAGTGTAAGTGTAATGATGTGCCAACCGCATTAAAGTGGTTGGCACATCTGTTTTTGATGGTTGGAAAATTTAGTGGGATTGAATGAACTCTTTTGCTACTAGCTACGGCCTCCCTACCCTGGATATTGCCTGGTTTGACGTATCGTCCCTGCCTGACGACATCAAAAACAAAAAACTCATTGAGAAACATCGCTGCCTACCATTAGCCAAGCGCAACAACCGCCTCATCCTCGCCACCTCTAACCCCAACAACCTTATCGCCCTGGAGGAGTTCCAGTTCAATATTGGACTCCATGTGGAGCCGGTTATCGTGGTCCAGGAAGCCCTGGATCGGGTGATCGAAAAGGTGCTGGAAGATGACCTCGACCAACTCGAGATCAGCGAGGACGATGAGCAGCGCCTGGCCAACATCGGCACCGATGAGCCAGAAAGCGATAATAATCAGGCGGAAGATGCCACCAAGGGCGCCGACGATGCGCCTATCGTCGTCTTTATCAACAAACTGATGACCGAAGCGATCCGCAAGGGGGCGTCGGATCTGCACTTCGAACCCTACGAGGACCAGTTCCGGGTCCGTTTTCGCATCGATGGCATCCTGACCACCATTACCAAGCCCCCCCAGAGTCTCGGCCCGCGCATAGCCGCCCGCATCAAGGTGATGTCCAAGCTCAACATTGCCGAACGCCGCCTGCCCCAGGATGGCCGCATCAAGCTTCGGGTAGGCAACAAAAAGTCCGTGGATTTCCGGGTCTCGGTTCTGCCCACCCTGTTCGGAGAGAAGGTGGTGATGCGGATCCTGGACTCCTCCGCCGCCGCCCTGAATATCGATATCCTGGGCTTCAGCGACCAGCAAAAAGCGCTCTACCTGCAGAACCTGCAGCTCCCCCAGGGGATGATTCTGGTCACCGGCCCCACCGGCTCCGGGAAAACCGTCTCCCTCTATACGGGCCTAAATATCCTCAACACCGAGGAGCGCAACATCTCCACGGCGGAAGACCCGGTGGAGATCAACCTGCCCGGGATCAACCAGGTGCAGATAAACCCGAAAGCGGGCCTGACCTTCGCCGGCGCCCTGCGCTCCTTCCTGCGCCAGGATCCGGATATCGTCATGGTGGGGGAGATCCGGGACCTGGAAACCGCGGAGATCGCGGTAAAAGCCGCCCAGACCGGACACATGGTGATGAGCACCCTGCACACCAACTCCTCCCCGGAAACCCTGACCCGACTGCTCAACATGGGCGTCCCCGCCTACAACATTGCCAGCTCCGTCAGCCTGATTATTGCCCAGCGACTAGCGCGAAAGCTCTGCCCCAAGTGCAAGGAGCCGGAAACCATCCCCACCGAGGAGCTGCTCAGAGAGGGGTTCACGGAGGCTCAGATCGCCGAAGGAGTGAACCTCTTCAAACCCAAGGGTTGCGATGCCTGCACCAACGGCTACAAGGGCCGGGTGGGGCTTTACGAGATGCTCTCCATGACACCGAACATGGCCTCCCTGATCATGGAGGGGGGCAGCGCCATCGAACTGGGCAAACAGGCCCAGAAAGATGGCATGAAAACCCTGAGGCAATCCGGTCTGCAAAAGGCCTTTGATGGCGTCACCTCCCTTACCGAGATCAACCGGGTCACCAGCCACTAGGCAAACCGGGCAGAATAGAGCACAACAGGGTCGGCCCTTGGCTGAATCAAGAAGGAACTGAACATGTCCACCATTTTTAAAACTCGCGATAAATCCATCGAGCGGCACAAGAAAATTACCCAGGGAGAGGTCGCCGACTTTGTGTGGAAAGGCCGTAATCGCAACGGCAAGATGATCAATGGTGAGCTGCGGGGCAAATCTGCCCTGGAAGTGAAAGCGATGCTGCGCAAGCAGGGGGTCACGCCTCTGAAGGTGGTGCGCAAACCCAAGCCGACGTTCCAGAGGAAAAGCAAAGTCACCCAAGCAGATATCGCCGTGATCACCCGCCAGCTTGCGACTATGTTGCTGGCCGGCGTCCCCCTGGTCACCGCCATGGAGATGGTGGCCAAGGGACATGAAAAGGAGGCGATGCGTCAGCTTCTCGGCTCGGTACTGGAGGAGCTGCAATCGGGTACTCCCGTGGCCCAGGCTCTGCGACCCCATCGACAGTATTTTGATGAGCTCTACTGTGACCTGGTCGCTTCCGGCGAGCAATCCGGTACCCTCGATACCGTTTTTGATCGCATCGCCACCTATCGGGAAAAGGCGGAAGCCCTTAAGTCCAAGATCAAGAAGGCGATGTTTTATCCCGCTGCCGTTGTTACCGTGGCAATTGGGGTTACGCTAATTTTGCTGCTGTTTGTGGTGCCGCAGTTTGAAGCGATCTTTTCAAGCTTCGGCGCAGATTTACCCATCTTTACCCAGATGGTGATCAATCTCTCCAAGTTCGTCCAATCGAGCTGGTACTACTTTTTTGCCATCGTTGTCGTATTCGTCTGGTTATGGGTCCGAGCCTTTCGCAACTCGGCAAAATTTAGAGACAAGGTGGATGAGTACAAGCTGAAGCTGCCTGTAATCGGGCAAATCCTGCACAAGGCGGCCATGGCCAAGTTTGCCCGCACCCTAGCCACCACCTTCGCCGCCGGGGTTCCGCTGACCGAGGGGCTGGACGCCTCTGCCGGTGCTTCCGGTAACGCCGTCTACCGAAATGCGATTTTTCAGATCAAGGAGGAGGTGATGTCCGGGCTGCAGATGAACGTCGCGATGCGCACTGTCAACCTCTTCCCCGACATGTTGATCCAGATGGTCGCCATCGGCGAAGAGTCCGGCTCCATGGACGACATGCTCAACAAGGTTGCCAACATCTACGAGATGGAGGTGGACGATGCGGTAGATGGCCTCTCCACACTGATCGAACCCATGATGATGGTGGTCCTGGGCACCCTGGTGGGTGGTCTTGTTATCGCCATGTACCTGCCCATCTTCCAGCTGGGTGACGTTGTCGGATAATGTCCATGTCTTGGTGCTCTAATGAATATGTCCTTGCTTCAATTTGGCGGTATGCATGACCCTCTGGCTTGATCTTTTTACTCTCTACCCCTGGCTGTTTCTTCTGCTAACCGGCCTGACGGGACTGATTCTCGGCAGCTTCCTCAATGTGGTGATCCACCGACTGCCGATCATGATGGAGCGGGAGTGGCGCGCCGAGTGCTCGGAGTTTCTGGCCGAGGATGGGAGCGCCACCGCCCCCTCCCCTGCCCGTGCAGTTCCTGCGCAAGAGGAGGAGCCGCGCTACAACCTGCTGGTTCCCGGCAGCGCCTGCCCCCACTGTAAAACCGCCATCCCCGCCTGGCGCAACATCCCTCTTCTGAGCTACCTGCTGCAGAAGGGGCGCTGCCATCACTGTGATAAACCCATCTCGGCGCGCTATCCCCTGGTAGAACTGGCCACCGGCGTCGTCACTCTGGGGCTGGCCTGGCTGCTCGGCCCGACGCCGGAGTTTCTGGCGGCCTGGGTTCTGACCCTGGGGCTGATCGCCCTGGCGGCTATCGACATGGACACCCTGCTGCTGCCGGATCAGATCACCCTGCCGCTGCTTTGGCTTGGTTTGCTGGTGAACCTCAGCGGCCTCTTCGTGCCCCTTGAAGATGCGGTGATCGGCGCAGCAGCCGGCTATCTATCGCTTTGGATCATCTTCCAAGGCTTTAAGTTGCTTACCGGCAAAGAGGGGATGGGCTATGGTGACTTCAAACTGCTGGCGCTGTTCGGTGCCTGGTTTGGCTGGCAGTGCCTGCTGACAGTAATGCTGATCGCCTCCTTCGGCGGCGCCCTGTTTGGCATCACCATGATAGTTAGCGGCAAGCTCAACCGGGAAAACCCGATGCCCTTCGGACCCTGGATCGCCTTCGGTGGTTTTGTCTACCTCTGCTTTGGTCAGCAGCTGGTAGCTTGGTACCTGACCCGAATGGTGGGGCTCTAAGAGCAGGTGCGAGTTCCTAGTTCCTGGTTCCTAAGAGCAGGTTCTAGGTACTAGGTACTAGGTACTAGGTACTAGGTACTAGGTACTAGGTACTAGGTACTAGATACTAGATACTAGATACTAGGTTCTAGGTCCTAAGAGCTAAAAGTCGAGGAACTAGGAACTGTTCTTCCCAGAAACTGCTCTTCCTAGAAACTGCTCTTCCTAGGACCTAGGCTCCATCCTAGGACCTAGCAGCCGGCTCTTGCTCTTAGAACCTAGGCTTTTTCCTAGCGCCCGGGGCCTTCTTTAGGAGCTCGGAATCGCTCTTCCCAGGAACTGCGTTTTCGGCTTTGCAATACGGAGAATGGATGGCGATGAGCCATTACTGGATCGGCCTGACCGGCGGCATCGGCTCCGGAAAAACCCAGGTCAGCAATGCCTTTGCGGATCTGGGCATCACCGTGGTGGATACCGACCTGATTGCCCGGGAGGTGGTTGCCCCCGGTACGCCGGGCCTGGCCGCCATCGCAGACCACTTCGGCCCAGAGGTACTGCATCCCGATGGCAGCCTGGACAGGGCAAAGCTGCGCCAACGGGTGTTTGCCGATGAGCAGGCGCGGCAGTGGCTGAACCAGCTGACCCACCCCCTGATCCGTGAGGCAATGCTGGCCCAGTGCCGCGCCGCCACCAGCCCCTATGTCATCGTCGTGGTCCCCCTGCTGGCCGAAGGTGACATGCAGCCACTCTTTCAACGCATCCTCGTTGTGGATGTCCCTGAGTCGGTACAGATCACCCGTACCTCTGTCCGGGATGGCAATGACATCGAACAGGTAAAACGTATCCTTGCCCGCCAGGCCAGCCGCAAACAACGTCTGGCCATCGCCGACGATGTGATCGACAATAGCGGAACCAAGGAAGCATTAAAGGCACAACTGCTTCCTTTGCATCAGTTTTATCTCGATCAAGCGGAGAAGGCGAATGTGGCTGGTATACGAACAACCCCTCAATGAAACCATCCGCAGTTACCTGAGAATCGAGGCGGTTTACCAGCAAGCCGGAGCCCACGCCCTCTTTCCCTATCCGGGCACGGAAGTGGCCTTTTTCCGTACCCTGTTTGAACTGGGTGAGCTGATGGAAAGAACGGACCTGCGCAGTGACCTCATTAAAGACCTTGATCGCCAACTCCAGCATATCGACAGTTGGCGCCCCCTCCCCAGTGTTGACCATCAACAGTTGGACCGGCTTGAGCAGCGCCTTAAGCGGCTGAGCCGGGAGCTTCAACAACTCACCCGACCTACCCAACCTTTGAAGGAAGATCGCTTCCTGGGAGCCCTGAGACAACGTCTGAGCATCCCAGGGGGTTACGGCAGCTTCGACCTGCCCCAGCTTCACCACTGGTTGGCTCGCCCGGCGGAACAGAAAGCGGCAGACGCCCAATACTGGCTGAAACTGCTGGCGCCCATCACCGCCTCGGTGGAAAACCTGCTGATGTTGTTGCGGGATCGGGGACAGTGGCAGGAACAGATGGCCATCAATGGCGCTTATCAGGCGAGCAGCCCACAGGAGGTTGATCTGCTCAGGGTGAAACTCAAACAGGAGTACGGCGTCTACCCCGCCATCAGCGCCCACAGAAACCGATTCACCATCCACCTCATCAACAACGAGACAGGCAAAGCGGATCCGCGTAACCTGCCGATCCAGATTCACCTGTCGACGGAGCGTTAATGACCCTCAAAGTTCCCTGTCCCACCTGCCAAGCTGAGGTTACCTGGGACGCCCAGCACCCCTTTCGTCCCTTCTGCAGCGAACGCTGCAAGCTGATCGACCTGGGCGAGTGGGCCGAAGAGCGCAACACCATTCCGGGTAAAACAGAGCTACCCGACGAGTTTGATATCAGCGAACCGGACTTTTTCCTGAGTGACGACGACGAGGACTCCTGAGCGCTCCTCGGCTACTCGACAACGCGCTCCAAGCCAAGCCGCTCCAGCACCGCCTCAACAATCGGCCGGTTCGCCGCCGGCATCGCCAGCGCTTTAAGCTGCTCGAGGGTAACCCATTCAATAGGGTTGCCCTCTTTAGGCCTAGGCTCGCCCTCGAAGCTGGTGATCAGAAAAACCGTCAGCGCCACCCGGCGATCACCATAGTCATGGCTTATCTCATACAGCAGCTCACTCTGAAGCACCCGTAGCCCGACCTCCTCCAGGAACTCCCTGGCCAGGGCAGACTCGACGTCTTCGCCAGGCTCCACCTTGCCCCCCGGGAACTCCCACAGCCCCCCCTGGTGCTGCTCAGGGGCTCTCAGCGCCACCAACACCTCAGCATTGCCATTCACAGCCACTCCGATGGCCACCTGAATCGCTTTCATCTCTTTCTCCGATAACAAAACGGGCAACCCGATGGGGTTGCCCGTTTGGGGCTGTTGTAAGCCAGGTTCAAGGAGCCGGTTCTTAGAGCGGGAACTAGCTCCTAGCTCCTAGTTCCTAGTTCCTAGTTCCTAGTTCCTGAGAGCAGGATGCTAGAACCTAGGTTCTAGGTTCTAGGTTCTAGGTTCTAGGTTCTAAGAGCGGGGTTTTAGGAGCTCATTCCTGCTCTTTGCTCTTAGAACCTAGGCTCTTTCCTAGTACCTAGGCTCTTCCCTAGGAACCAGGAACCGCTCTGCCTAGGAACCGCTCTTCCAGGGAACGGCGCTTACGCCAGCTTCCCGTGGCACTGCTTGTACTTCTTGCCGGAGCCACAGGGGCAAGGATCATTACGACCCACCTTGGGGCCCTGGCGCTGCGCTGTCGCGGCCTGGGCCGCCTGCTCGCTCTGGCCTAACTGCTCAGCCTGCTGATGCTGGAAAGCGCGTTGACGGGCCAACTGCTCCTCCTGCTCCCGACGCTTCTGCTCCATGGCATCCACATCGGACTGGGCTTGCACCTTCACCTTGGAGAGCAGCGAGATCACGTCGCTCTTCAAGGCTTCCAGCATCCCCTGGAACAGCTCGAAGGACTCACGCTTGTACTCCTGCTTGGGGTTCTTCTGAGCGTAGCCACGCAGGTGGATCCCCTGGCGAAGGTGGTCCATCGCCGCCAGGTGCTCCTTCCAAAGGTTATCCAAGGTCTGCAGCATCACGACCTTTTCAAACTGGCGCAGTACTTTCTCACCGACCTGCTCCTCTTTGAGCTTGTAGGCTTCATCCCAGGCCGCCACGATGCGTTCGCGCAGCGTCTCCTCGTGCAGATCCTCCTCCTTCTCCAGCCACTCGCCGATGGGCAGGGCCAGTTCGAAGTCCAGGGCCAGACGCTCCTCCAGAGCCGGAACATCCCACATCTCCTCCAGGGATTGTGGCGGGATGTACTGGGAGATCACGTTGTTGAGTACGTCTTCACGCACCGCGTCGATGGTCTCCCGGATATCTTCACCTTCCATCAGCTCATTGCGCTGGGCGTAGACCACCTGACGCTGGTCGTTGGCCACGTCATCGTATTCCAGCAACTGCTTACGGATATCGAAGTTGCGGGCTTCCACCTTGCGCTGAGCGTTTTCGATGGCGCGGTTCACCCAGGGGTGTTCAATCGCCTCACCGCGCTCCATCCCCAACTTCTTCATCATGTTGGAGACCCGATCAGACGCGAAGATCCGCATCAGGCTGTCCTCCATTGACAGGTAGAAGCGGGTGGAACCCGGATCCCCCTGACGACCGGAACGGCCCCGGAGCTGGTTATCGATACGACGGGATTCGTGGCGCTCGGAAGCGATAATGTGCAGGCCGCCGGCCTCAAGGACCTCTTCATGACGCTGCTGCCAGTCGGTCTTGATCTTGGCGATCTTCTCCTCGGTGGCCTTGTCACCCAGGGCATCGATCTCCGCCTGCCAGCTACCGCCCAGCACGATATCCGTGCCTCGGCCCGCCATGTTCGTGGCGATGGTGACGGCACCTTTACGGCCCGCCTGGGCGACGATCTCCGCCTCCTTCTCGTGGAACTTGGCGTTCAGCACGTTGTGCTTGATCTTCTCTTTGCGCAGCAGGTTGGAGAGGTACTCGGAGGTCTCGATGGAGATGGTCCCCACCAGCACCGGCTGGCCTCGCTCCATGCAGTCACGGATATCGGCGATGATCGCCTCGTACTTCTCTTCGGCAGTCAGGTAGACCAGGTCCGCCATATCCTTACGGACCATCGGCTTGTTGGTCGGCACCACCACGGTATCCAGGCCGTAGATGCTCTGGAATTCGAACGCCTCGGTGTCCGCTGTCCCCGTCATCCCCGCCAGCTTGTCATACATGCGGAAGTAGTTCTGGAAGGTGATGGAGGCCAGGGTCTGGTTCTCGTTCTGGATCCGCAGTCCCTCCTTGGCTTCCACCGCCTGGTGCAAACCTTCAGACCAGCGACGGCCCGGCATGGTGCGGCCGGTGTGCTCGTCCACGATCACCACCTGGCCCTCGTCATCGACGATGTAGTCCACGTCACGCTCAAACAGCATGTGAGCGCGCAGGGCCGCGTTGATGTGGTGCAGCAGGGCGATGTTGCCAGCGTTGTAGAGGGAGTCCCCCTCCTGCAGCAGGCCGATCTCCGCCAGCAGGGTTTCCACCTTCTCCTGGCCACGTTCGGTCAGGTTCACCTGCTTGGCTTTTTCATCGACGCTGAAGTCACCTTCACCGGTGTACTCTTCGGTGTCCTCTTTGTCCTGACGGATCAGTTTCGGGATCAGCGTGTTGACGCGAATATAGAGTTCAGAGCTGTCTTCGGCGGCACCGGAGATGATAAGGGGGGTCCGGGCCTCATCGATGAGGATGGAGTCCACCTCATCCACAAGGGCGTAATGCAGTTCACGCTGTACCCGCTCCCCGGCGGAAAACGCCATGTTGTCCCGCAGGTAGTCGAAGCCAAATTCGTTGTTGGTGCCGTAGGTGATGTCACAGGCGTACGCCGCCTGTTTGTCCTGGTGAGCCATCCCGGACAGGTTGATGCCAACGGTCATTCCCAGGAACTCGAACAGTGGACGGTTCCATTCGGCGTCACGACGGGCCAGGTAGTCGTTGACGGTGATGACGTGGATCCCTTTGCCCGTCAAGGCGTTGAGGTAGGCCGGTAGCGTTGCGGTGAGGGTTTTCCCCTCCCCGGTGCGCATCTCGGCGATACGGCCGGACTGCAACACCATGCCGCCCATCAACTGGACGTCAAAGTGGCGCATCTCGAACACCCGCTTGGAGGCCTCACGCACGGTGGCAAACGCTTCCGGCAGGATCTCGTCCAAGGGGCTGCCATCGGCAATTCGCTGCTTAAACTCCTCGGTTTTCTGCTTCAACTGCTCGTCGCTCAGAGCTGACCAATCCGCTTCCATGGCGTTGATCTGCTCGACAACTTTGCGTAATTGCTTGAGGGTTCTTTCGTTTTTACTACCAAATACTTTGGTCAGGAGTTTCGCTAACATTGCCTTACATCGCTACTGAACACGGCATGCGCCAGCTTCATGCCAGCGCCGTAATGGGTTTCTCGGATCCTGCTCAACGGAGAGGCTTGCGGTAAACGTAAGCCGCAGGATCCACCTGTTTGTCGTTTTTTAACACTTCGTAGTGCACGTGGGGACCGGTAGAGCGACCTGTATTACCCAGCAGGCCGATGACCTCTCCCTTATCCACCACCTGGCCAAGTTCGACCAGATTTTCCTTGTTGTGCGCATAACGGGTTTTCAAGCCGTTACCATGATCAATCTCGACCAGCTTGCCATAGCCGAACATGGTGCCCACATAGGAGACCACGCCGGCGCCAGTGGCAATGATATTCCCCCCTTCAGAGCCGGCAAAGTCCACGCCGCGGTGTTTGCGACGCTGGCCGGTGAAGGGATCATTACGGTAACCGAATGAGGAGGACTGCCACCCCTTGTCGACGGGACGGCCACTCAGGAAACGATCATTATCGATATGGTGATGACGATCGAGGGTTTCAAGTAGGGGAAGCTGACTATCGACACGATCCAGTCGCTTCAACAGCTGATCCATCTCACTAATCAAAAGATCCAACTGGATATCATCCCGGCCGGGTGCATCGACACCGCCGATCCCGACATCACTTTCGAAGTCGAACTGATCGGACATCTCAGCCCGATCAGCCAGGGCGGAGCCCACCGCTTCGACACGATTCATCCGAGCCTGGATACGCCCCAAACGCGCCGCCAACAGGGAAAGCTGAGCCTCGGTCTCTTCCCGCAGCTGCCGCAGCTGTTGCTGTGCCTGCTGACTCTTGGCTTCACCCTGGCTTTCCTGGTAGCTCAGTCGCAGTTGCTCACTCTGGTGCTGCCAGAGGCTAATCCCCGCGGCCACCAGTACTACGGGCAGCAGCAACCAGCGCTTGCCCGGCTCGAAGCGGCGAACGCCCTGCTTTGTTCGAAGAAAGACTGTTACACTCATCAGGCCTACAAATCTAATGTTCCATCATTAATGAAAACCAAACCGCAAGACATGGCCAAACTGGCCAGCAAACGCTTCGGTCAACTGCAGCGGCACAGCGGCCAACTTGACCGCCTCAGGGAGGCCCTGCTTCCCCTGCTCGATCCCGCCATGCATACGCAGTTTCGTATCGCCAATCTGCGGGATGGCAAGCTTGTACTTGAACTGACCTCCGCCGCCTGGGCTACCCGACTGCAGTATCAGCGCCTGGATATCTTGTCACAGCTGCGCCAACAAGGGTTCCCCATGCTCACGACTATCGAGTTTAAAGTCAACCCGGCGCTTTCGCGTCTTTCTCAGCCGAAAAAGGCGCCTGCTTCCAAAACCTTAAGCGTCAACGCCAGCAGCCACCTTGAAGCCTTGGCCGACAGCATCGGGGGAGAGTTGGGGGAGAAGCTGAAAAAGTTGGCCGCCCACGGGGGACGGCCAACAAAAAGATCCGATTAAGCCAGTGATGGTGCCAGGTAGTCCATCGGCACCTCCTGGGGTCGGTCGAAGCTGACCATCTCCCAAGCGGATGCATCCTCCAGCACAGCACGCACCAGAGCGTTGTTAAGCGCATGACCCGACTTATGGGCGCGGAACTCACCCAGGATGGCATGACCAGCCAGGTAGAGATCCCCCACGGCATCCAGGATCTTGTGCTTCACAAACTCATCCGGGTCCCGCAGACCGTCCGGGTTGAGGATCCGGTACTCATCCAGCACGATGGCATTTTCCATGCTGCCGCCAAGACAGAGGTTGTTGGCACGCAGGAACTCGATATCTTTCATGAAGCCGAAAGTACGGGCCTTGCTGATGGTCCGGCTAAAGGCCCGGGCGGAGAAATCCAGGGCCAGTCGCTGGGCACTCTGGCTGATGGCCGGGTGCTGGAAATCAATGGAGAAGTCGAGCCGGAAGCCGTTGTAGGGACGGAACTCCGCCCACTTGTCACCCTCTTCCACACGCACGGTTTTACGCAGACGCAGGTATTTCTTGGACGCGGACTGCTCTGCGATGCCGGCGCTTTGCAACAGGAACAGGAAGGGGCTCGAACTGCCATCCATGATCGGGATTTCAGGAGCATCCACCTCGATATAGGCGTTGTCCACGCCCAGGCTGGCCAGGGCCGCCATCAGGTGCTCTACCGTCAGGACCTTAACACCCTGCTCGTTGGCGAGGCCGGAGCAGAGGGTGGTCTCCTTAATCAGATCCGCGCGAGCAGGGACCTCCACCGCCGGCGTCAAATCGACCCGTCGGAAGACGATCCCGGTATCAACCGGGGCAGGCTTCATCACGATCGTCACCTTCTTACCGGAGTGCAAACCCACACCGGAAGCTTGGATTGGACGTTGAAGCGTCAGCTGTTTACTCATAGAGACTGTGCTCCTGCTATCTGATACGGCATAACAAACGGCGCATAGATTACCACAGACTGCTGACATGACCAAAGACTGGCCAGACCAACCACCCCAAAAGGGCAATTATCCCTGTCCATCTTTGCTGCCAGGCAGTCTTAAGGCATCAATCCGCCTGACGGCGCAAAAATGCCGGGATATCCAGGTAATGCTCCGAGCTCTGCGGCTGCTTGGCCGCCGCCGCACTGCCGTTACCATGTCCCGGTGCAGCGGAACGTGGGGTCTCTACCTGGGTTTCCTTGGTCACTGCACCTTGGGCAGTGGCTGCAACCGCGGGAGTTTCCAGCTGACGTTCAGCAGGCTGGGCCGCACGGTTTTCCGCCGCCTTGGTCACCGGCTTGCTCACCAGTTGGATATCCGGCTTGCGCTCGGCACCGATACCTGTGGCGACCACGGTGACCCGCAGCTCATCGCTCATCTCAGGATCGATCACCGCGCCCACCACGACGGTAGCGTTTTCGGACGCGTAAGCCTTCACATGGTTACCGACGGTTTCAAACTCTTCGATGCTGATATCCAGGCCAGCGGTGATGTTCACCAGCACGCCCCGGGCACCGGACAGGTCGATATCTTCCAGCAGTGGGCTGGCGACCGCCGCCTCCGCCGCTTCCTCGGCACGATCTTCACCACGGGCGACACCGGTGCCCATCATGGCGTTCCCCATTTCGGACATCACGGTCTTCACATCGGCAAAGTCGACGTTGATCAGGCCCGGACGGGTGATCAGCTCGGCGATCCCCTGCACCGCGCCCAGTAGCACGTTGTTGGCGGCCTTAAAAGCATCCAACAGGCTGGTACGTCCACCCAGCACCTTCATCAGCTTGTCGTTGGGCACGGTGATCAAAGAGTCCACCTGCTTCGACAACTGCTCGATACCCTGGTCGGCAAAAGCGGAGCGCTTCTTGCCTTCGAAGGAGAACGGCTTGGTGACCACGGCAACCGTGAGGATCCCCTCCTCCTTGGCCACCTCCGCCACGACCGGCGCAGCGCCGGTGCCTGTTCCGCCCCCCATGCCGGCAGCAATAAACACCATATCGGAACCGGTGATGGCGGCGCGGATGGTTTCCCGATCCTCAAGCGCCGCCTCGCGGCCGATCTCCGGGTTGGCACCCGCTCCCAGGCCCTTAGTGACGTTCTTACCCAGCTGGATGGTGGTCTGCGCCGACGACTTGCGCAGTGCCTGGGAATCGGTGTTGGCGCAGATAAAATCTACCCCTTCTATGGTCTGCTCCACCATGTGCTCGACGGCATTACCGCCGCCCCCGCCGACCCCAACGACTTTGATGACCGCGTCATCACTGTGACTGTCTACGATCTCAAACATATGTTTCTCTCCATTTGCCCGCGTCCTGTTTAAAACTCACCTTTGAACCAGCTCTGCATCCTGCCCAGCAACTGGCCAAATCCGTTCTTTGGCGCCTGATACTGCGCTTTCTTGCGCAGCCGTTCGGCCCCGTAGTGCAAGAGCCCCACCGCCGTGGCGTAACTGGGCTCCCGTATGTATTCATTCAAGCCTTTCAGCGGCAAAGGCTGGGCCATGCGCACCGGCATGCCAAACATCTCCTCTGCCACGGTTTCCGCACCTTCGATCTGCGCGGTACCACCGGTCAGAACAATGCCTGCGGCGATCTGATCCTCCAGGCCACTGCTGCGCAGTGTGTCAGCCACCAGTTCAAACAGCTCCTGGTACCGGGGTTCCACCACCTCCGCCAGCGTGTGGCGGGACATACTGCGGGCGGGCCGGCCACCTACGGAGGGTACCTCGATGTTCTCCTCCTGACTGACCAGGGCGGAGCGGGCGCAGGCAAACTCCACCTTGATCTGCTCCGCATGGTTGAGCGGCGTGCGGAAGATCTTGGCGATGTCACTGGTCACCTGGTTACCCGCTACCGGCAGTACCGCGCAAAACCGCAGGGCACCACCTGAGTAGATGGCGATGTCGGTGGTCCCGGCGCCGATATCCACGACGCAGACACCAAGGTCTTTTTCATCTTCGGTCAGCACCGCCTGGGCCGAGGCGATACCGGAAAACACCAACTCGTCCACAGTCACGTCGCAGCGCTCAACACACTTGGTGATGTTGCGAGCCCAGTCGCTTGACCCGGTCACCAGGTGAACGTTGGCCTCCATCCGCATTCCGGACATCCCGACCGGGGAGCGGATCCCCTCCAGCTCATCAATGGTGTACTCCTGCGGAAGCACATGGAGGATCTGGCGCTCCGTGGGGATCTTCACCGACTGCGCGGTATGGATCACCTCATCGACCTCGTCCTGGGACACCTCCACACCACCGATGGGCACCATCCCCTTCTCGTTTTGGCCGCTGATATGGTGACCCGAAATGCTCAGGTAGACCGACGCCACTTCGCACTCGGCGATACTGGACGCCTGGTTCAGGGCCAGGCTGACGCTGCGCGTTACCGAGTCGAGATCGTTAACACCGCCTTTGTCCATGCCACGCGAGGGCTGAGTGCCCATGCCGACGATGCTGATCTCACCATCCGGCAGCACTTCACCGATCACCGCAGTCGTCTGCGCGGTGCCGATGTCCAACCCGACAATAAAGACGTTGCTGTCTTGGCTATTGGTCATTGATCCTCATCCTGCCAACGCACGGCCAGTCCCGTGTCATACCGTAAATCCACCCGCTGAACGGGTTTCCCTTCCTGCTCCAGCCTCGGCCAGAGATCAATAAATCGTTGAGCGCGCGCCAGGGTGTCTTCACGCCCCAGGGCCAGCTCGATGCCACTGTCCAGACGCAGGGTCCAGGCGTGGCGATGGTTCAGCTGTAGAGCTTGCCCTGTAAGACCATTTAAAGCCAGTAACTCAGAGAGTTGCTGCCACATTTGCCAAACTTTCTCCGCGCTGCCATCCGGCCCGGCCAGGAGGGGAAGGTGGGACAGGTCCGGCCTCGGCGGCGCAGCAAAAGGCTCCGCCCGGTCATTCAACCAATCGCCGTTGTGCCAGCGAGCCACCGGCACCTGCTCCACCAGGTAAACCCTGAGCCGGTTAGGCCACTCCCGCCGCACCGCTGCCCGGTCCACCCAGGGCAGGGCGGTCAGGGCCTCACGGATCTGCGCCACATCGGCGGTAAAGAGCGACCACTGCTCCAACTCACGGACTGCCTCACGCACCTCCTCATCGGCGGTGAAGCGTCGCTCTCCGATCAGCGCCAGCTCCTCCACCGGCAGGCGATCCGCATTTGCGGCGAAGGCCGTCAGCCAACGCGCTCCCAGGACCAGGATCGCCAACACCATAAGTAGGAAGAGCAGCCCCCCCCACAGTGTCCAGTTGACCCTGTCGGTGTGCAGTTGGGGCAACGCGTGACCGCTCATCGGTTTACCGAGCCAAGTCCAGAATGCGAACCACCAGGGAATCAAAATCGATCCCCGCCGCTGCCGCCGCTTTGGGCACCAGGCTGGTTTCGGTCATCCCCGGTACCGTATTCACCTCCAGCAGTTGGAAATTACCCTCGGCATCGCGCATCACGTCCACCCGGCCCCAGCCCCCGCCACCTACGGAGGCAAATGCCTTCAGCGCCAGCTCCTGCATCGCCAACTCCTCAGCCTGCGACAGACCGCAGGGGATGAGATAGCGGGTATCGCCGGTCACATACTTGGCGTCGTAGTCGTAGAACTCGTGGTCCGTTTCCATCCGGATCACCGGCAGTGCCTGACCATCCAAAATCGCCACCGTGTATTCCGGACCATGGATCCAGGCCTCGATCAGCACGGTGTTGTCGTACTTGAGTGCGGACTGGACAGCGCCCAGCAGCGCATCGGGATCCGACGCCTTGGCCATTCCCACCGAGGAGCCCTCGTTAGCAGGTTTGACCATCACAGGGCTACCCAGGCGGGCCATTATAGCGGCCGCGTCTTTATCACAAAACTTTTCTTTTTCAACAACCTCGAACTTGGCGGTGGGCAGGTCCAAGCCTCGCCACAACCACTTGGTTCGCACCTTGTCCATCGCCACCGCGCAGCCCATGATGCGAGAACCGGTATAGGGGATCCCCATCAGCTCCAGGGCCCCCTGGACACTGCCATCCTCGCCCCCACGGCCATGCAGTACCACGAACGCCGTATCGAAGGCCGCCAGCTCTGCCAGTGGCCGGGTTGCGGGATCGAAGGGGTAGGCATCCACACCCGCCCGCTGAAGCCCCTGAAGGACTGCGGTACCGGAGTTCAGGGAAACCTCCCGCTCGGCGCTCTTGCCGCCGAACAGTACGGCGACTTTACCCGCCGAAATCTTCATTACTTCACTCACCTTCAGGCTCCTGCTTCATCTTCTCTACCGACATGCCCAGATCGGCCAACTGCTTGGCCACCGCCCCCACATTGCCGGCGCCCTGGGTCAGGACCACATCCCCATCCTGCAGCTGTGCAGCCAGCAGTGCCGGCAGCGCCTCAGGCCCGGGCACGTATACGGGATCCAGACCCCGCAGGCGAATGGAACGGCAGAGAGCACGGCTGTCGGCGCCGGGAATGGGATCCTCACCGGCACTGTAAACCTCCATCAGCAGCAGCAGATCTACCTCCGCCAGGACGGCACAGAAGTCCTCGTAAAGATCCCGGGTACGACTGTAGCGATGGGGCTGGTACACCATTACCAGCCGTCTTTCCGGCCAGCTGGCACGGGCGGCACGTACGGTGGCCAGTACTTCGCTGGGGTGGTGACCATAATCGTCCACCAGGCGAACCTGGCCGACTCCGGTATCAAACTCACCATACTGCTGGAAGCGGCGGCCAATGCCCTGGAACTCGGAAAGCACCTTGAGCAGCACCTCATCCTCGACCCCCTCCTCCATCGCCACAGCGATGGCGGCCAGCGCGTTCTGAACGTTGTGTCGACCCGGCAGATTCAGAACCAGTCGCAGTGGCTCCCGCTGAGGCCGCACCAGGGTGAACTGGCTGCGTGTCCCCACCTGGACAAACTCCTCGGCCCGGATATCCGCCTCCGGAGAGAACCCGTAGGTCACCACCCGACGGGAAACCCTGGGCAGTACCGCCTGCACACCGGGATCATCCAGGCACATCACCGCGGTGCCGTAGAAGGGCAGGTTGTGCAGGAAC
The DNA here is from genome assembly GCF_039544205.1 of Ferrimonas gelatinilytica. Classification (NCBI taxonomy): domain Bacteria; kingdom Pseudomonadati; phylum Pseudomonadota; class Gammaproteobacteria; order Alteromonadales; family Ferrimonadaceae; genus Ferrimonas; species Ferrimonas gelatinilytica. The sequence goes on from NZ_BAABLF010000029.1 coordinate 19,994, forward strand.
TCGACGAAGGTGTCATACAGGGTGTTGATGTCCCCCCCGTAGGTATCCATGTGATCCGGCTCGATGTTGGTGACCACCGACAGCATCGGCTGCAGGTGCAGGAAGCTGGCGTCAGACTCATCTGCCTCCGCCACCAGGTAGTGGCTCTGGCCCAGCTTGGCGTTGGTGCCGGCGCTGTTGAGCTTGCCACCGATGACAAAGGTGGGGTCCAGCTGCGCTTCGCCAAACAGGCTGGCGGTCAGGCTGGTGGTGGTGGTTTTTCCATGGGTACCGGCGATGGCAATGCCGTGCCTAAACCGCATCAGCTCAGCCAGCATTTCAGCGCGGCGCACCACCGGGATGCGGGCGGCCCGGGCGGCGGCGATCTCCGGGTTGGCTTCGTTAATGGCGGTGGAAACCACCACCACATCGACCCCATCGACCCAGCGGGCGTCGTGACCGATATGGACCTTGGCACCGACCTCAACCAGGCGCTTGGTTACCGGGTTCTGGGCGATGTCGGATCCACTGATCTGGTAACCCTCGTTCGCCAGGACTTCGGCTATCCCGCCCATGCCGGCACCGCCGATCCCAACAAAATGGATCCGCTTGACCCGGCCCATGGCACCGGCCGGAGTTGGCCCCTTGGCTCTGTATTGACTCATTACTGCTTTCTCCGGGCCAGGGACTCACACACCCTGGCCACTCTTTCGGTGGCATCCGGTACGGCGCTCAGTCGCGCCGCCCGGGCCATCGCTTGCAGGCGCTGCGGCTGCTGCAGCCACTGCTGAAGCTGGTCCGCCAGCACCTGAGGGGTTAATTCGGACTGCGGGATCAACACCGCTGCTCCATCGTCCACCAACGCCTGGGCGTTGCGGGTCTGGTGGTCATCCACCGCGTGCGGAAAGGGGACCAGCACCGAGGGCCGGCCGGCGGCCGCAAGCTCCGCGACGGTCAGGGCGCCGGCACGACAGATCACCAGGTCGGCCCAGGCGTACGCCGCCGCCATGTCATCGATAAACTCGGCAATCTGGGCACCAACACCGGGGGCCCGCTCCTGCCAGATCTGCGCCACCGCATTGCGGTTGCCGCGACCCACCTGGTGCCAAACGGTAATGCTGGCCTCGGAGGCGATCTTGCCCACTGCTGCGGGCACAGTTTCGTTCAGCACTTTGGCCCCCAAACTGCCCCCCACCACCAGGATCTTCAGCTGCTCGCCAGGGGCCTCGCTGGCCTGTTGGCCAATGGCCACCAGCTCCTCCCGGACCGGGTTCCCCACCCGCTCGGCGTTGGGCAACACGCCATCAAAGGCGGTCAGGACGCGGCGGGCAAAGCGGGCCAGGATCCGGTTGGTGGCACCGGCCACCGCATTCTGCTCATGCAGGACCAGCGGGGTACGACGCAACCAGGCGGCGATCCCTCCCGGGCCAGCGGCGTAGCCCCCCATTCCCAGCACCACATCCGGCTTAAATTCGCGCTGGATCGACAGCGCCTGGCCAATGGCCTTGAGGATCTGCAGCGGAGCCTGCAACTTGCGCCACAAGCCATTGCCCCGCACCCCCTTGATATCGATGAAGCGGATCGCGAAGCCGTGCTGAGGGACAAGCCGTGCCTCCATCCGCTCCTCGGTGCCCAACCAGAGCACCTCCCATCCCTGCTCCCGCAGGCGGCGGGCCACCGCCAGCGCCGGGAACACGTGTCCCCCGGTGCCGCCAGCCATGACCATCAGGCGTTTAGGCGACTTGTTCATTCGCACTGCCTCTCCGTTTACGTTGCTTCTTTGCCCTCTCCGGGCTGGCGTGGGAAACATTCGCCATTCGCCGCTCATGATCGATCCTCAGCAACAGTGCTACGGCAACCGTCATGATCCATAAGCTACTGCCACCGTAGGAAACCAGCGGCAGGGTAAGCCCCTTAGTGGGCAGGGCCCCGACGCTGGCACCGATGTTGACGGCAGTCTGAAAACTGAACCAGATCCCGATGCCGTAGGCGAGATACCCGGCAAAGGCCTGATCATGCTTGAGTGCCAGGTGGCCTATCCTCAGCGCCCTCAGCGCCAGGAACAGCAGCAGCGCCATCACCGTGATGACGCCGACAAAACCCAGCTCCTCGCCAAGCACGGCGAAGATAAAATCGGTGTGGGCCTCCGGCAGGTAATCCATCTTCTGGATGCTGTTACCCAGCCCCTCGCCAAACCAGTCGCCCCGCCCATAGGCCATCAGCGACTGGGTCAGCTGGTAGCCGGCGCCGAAGGGATCCTCCCAGGGGTCGGTGAAGGAGGTCATCCGCTTCACCCGGTAGGGCGAGGTGTAGATCAGCGCGACGATGCTCAATCCCCCCGCCACGATCAACCCGACGAAATGCACCACCCGGGCGCCGCCAAGAAACAGCATCCCGGTGGCGGTCACGAACAGCACCACGGTGCTACCCAGATCCGGCTGGGCAATCAGCAAGACGCCGTATAGCGCGAACACCACCAGGGGTTTGGCAAAACCGCTCAGGTTCTCTCGCACCTGCTGATGACGCCGAACTAGGTAACCGGCCAGGAACACCAGCAGGGAGAGCTTGGCCAGCTCGGCCACCTGAAAGTTGATGGGCCCGAGCGGGATCCAGCGCGTCGCCCCGTTAACGGTGCGACCAATCAGCAGCACCGCCACCAAGCTGGCCATCCCGACCAGCATCAACAAGGCGCTGTAGCGCTCCCAGAAACGGATCGGGATCTGCACCACCATCGCCAAGATCACCACCGCCCCAAGCAGGAAAATGAGCTGGCGCTGAATGAAGTAATAAGGGTTGCCGGTCAGCCGGGTGGCTTCCGGCATGGATGCGGAAGCCACCATCAGCAGCCCCAGCGCCATCAGGGTCAGAACCAGCGTCAGCAGGCCACGGTCATACAGCGCTCTGGCCTCCTCTTTGGAGCCTACCGCCACCCCGGCGCTGGCCCGGGCCAGGCCCTCCAGACGTTGCCCGAGACCGACCATCACGACAGCGCCTCTAACGCGGCGACAAAACAGGCGCCACGGTGTTCAAAGTTATTGAACATGTCCAGACTGGCACACGCGGGGGAAAGAAGGACCCGGTCTCCGGCTTTAGCCTCGGCCGAAGCCAGGGAGACTGCTTCGGTCAGGGAGTCCACCCTCACGGCCCCAGGCTTGAGACTTGCCAGAGCCTCACCATCCTGGCCCAGGGTATAGAGCTTGTGGACCCGAGCCAGCGCCGGCGCCAGCGCACCGAGATCCGCCCCCTTGGCATCCCCACCGGCGATCAAAATAAGCCTGCCTGGTCCCCCAAGCAGCCCCTCCAGGGCTGCCAGTGTCGCCCCGACGTTAGTGGCTTTGGAATCGTTGATGTATGTCACCCCGTGGCGGACCGCCACCAGCTCGCAACGGTGGGGCAGGCCACGATACCCTCTGAGTGCCTGCTCTATGCCGGCCATGGGAATCCCGGCAGCGCGGGCCAGTGCCATCGCTGCCAAGGCGTTGGCCTGGTTGTGCTCGCCCACCAGTCCCAGCTCGGAACAGGGGAACAGCGGGATCGCCCCCTGGCATAACCAAGCATCGAGGATCCCGTAATCCTCCTCCCCCTCCGGGGCAGAGAGGCCAAAGCTCAGCTGCGCCGCGCCCTCTGGCGCCTGGGTATCCGGATCAGCACGGTTAGTGACACAGAGACGGGCCTGCTCATAAAGCCTGAGCTTGGTATCTCGGTAGTGCTGGTAGCTGTCGTAACGATCCAGGTGGTCATCACTGACATTGAGTACGGTGGCGGCAACGCAATCGAGGCTGTGCGTGGTTTCCAGTTGAAAGCTGGAAAGCTCCAGCACATAGAGCCGATGGCCCTGGCCCAGCAGATCCAGCGCCGGAGTACCGATATTGCCCCCGACCCCGACAGACCAGCCTGCGGCCGAAGCCATCTCGCCCACCCAGCGGGTGACCGTGGATTTCCCGTTGGAACCGGTGATCGCCACCACAGGGGCGTCCGCATGTCGGGCAAAGAGTTCGATATCCCCGAGGATCTCCACCCCGGCCTGTGCGGCCCGCACCAGGGCAGGCATAGCAAGCGGGATCCCGGGACTGACCACCAGTCGCTTCGCCTGACACAGCTGCTGCTCATCGAAGGGGCCGGTATAGAGCGCCACCCCAGGGAACTCGTCGGCGAGCTGATCTACCCCGGGCGGGACAGAGCGGGTATCCCACACCGCCACCGCCTCACCCTGCCGGTGCAGGAAGCGCACGCAGGAGAGGCCAGTCAGCCCTAAACCGAGAACCAGGGTAGCGGGCATCATCTTAGCGCACCTTCAGGGTCGCCAGACCCAACAGCACCAGGCACAGGGAGATGATCCAGAAACGCACGATCACCCGCGGCTCCGGCCACCCCTTCAGTTCGAAGTGGTGATGGATAGGGGCCATGCGGAAGATCCGCTTACCCCGTGTTTTGAACGATCCCACCTGCAGAATCACCGAGAGCGTCTCCACCACGAAGATCCCACCCATGATCACCAGGAGGATCTCCTGCCGGGTCAGAACCGCCATCGCGCCGAGTCCGGCACCCAGGGCCAGGGAGCCCACGTCACCCATAAACACCTGGGCGGGGTAAGTGTTAAACCAGAGAAAGCCAAGCCCCGCCCCCACCATGGCGGTGGCCACAACGCCCATCTCGCCGGCACCGGGTAGATGCGGGATGTGCAGGTATTCGGAGAAATTGACGTTCCCGGAGAGGTAGGCCACCAGAGCAAAGGCCGCCGCCACCATCACCGTGGGAACGATGGCCAGGCCGTCCAGCCCATCGGTCAGGTTCACCGCATTGGAGCTGCCGACGATGGTGAAATAGGCCAGGGCAACAAACAGCAAGCCCAACTGAGGCATGACATCCTTGAAAAAGGGCACCACCAGAACGGTCTGGGCAGGGTCGGTAACACGGTAGAGCCAGACGGCCACCACCAGGGCAGCCAACGACTGCCAGAAGTATTTCCAGCGTGCGATCAGCCCTGCGGGGTCCTTTCGAATCACTTTGCGGTAATCATCGATGTAGCCGATGAGGCCAAAAGCCCCCAGCACAAAAAGCATCACCAGCACGTAGTGGTTGGTGAGATCGCCCCACAGTAGGGTCGAGACGAAGATCCCGGCGAGGATCATCACTCCGCCCATGGTGGGTGTACCCCGCTTCGAGAAATGGGATTCGGGACCGTCGTTACGCACCACCTGGCCGATCTGCATGTTCTGCAGGTATCGGATCATCCTAGGTCCGCTCCACAGGCAGAACAGTAGCGCCGTCAACAGGGCCATGATGACCCGGAAGGTCAGGTAGGAGACAACGTTAAACGCGCTGTAATACTGCGTTAGGTACTCGGCGAGATAAACCAGCATTATGTGCTTTCCCAAAATCGTTCACGCAGCGCGGACACTATCTGCTCCATGCGGGCACTGCGTGAACCTTTAATCAGAACGGTGAGCGGAGCATCGGTCTGCGACACCAAGGACTCCAGACGGGCAATCAGTTCCCCATGCCCAGAAAAATGTTCGGCACCGGCAAAGGTTTCGGTGGCGAAGGCGCTTAATGTACCCACTGTGAGTAAGTAATCAATCCCTTTCTCGGCAGCGTACTCCCCCACCAGCCGATGATGCGACTCAGCATCTTCCCCCAGTTCCCCCATGTCACCAAACACCAGCAAGGTCTGTCCCGCCTGCTCCGACAGCAGGTCCAGTGCTGCCTTGGTAGAAGCGAGATTCGCGTTGTAGCTGTCATCCACCACCGTCAAGGTGGCACTAAGGCGATAAAACTGGGTCCGGCCGGGCACCTGGGGCGTCGCCCGCAACCCTTCGGCGATAAGGTCCAGGCTGAGATCCGCCGCCGATGCCAGCGCTGCTGCGGCCAGGGCATTGTCCACCTGGTGGCGGCCGGGTACCGGCAGTTGCACCGGGACCGAGGCCTCGCCACGATGCAGCAGGAAGTGATAGCTCCCACTGAGGGGATCCCGGGTGACGTTATCGGCCCAGATATCCGCCACCTGACGACTGGAAAAGCGGATCACGTCACGCTCTGCCACCGTCGCCAGCACCTTTTCGCAATGATCATCATCCAGGTTAACCACCGCCTTGCCGTCGTCAGCCAGGTACTCAAAAATCTCACACTTCGCCTTGGCGACGCCCTCGATGCCCCCGAATCCCTCCAGGTGAGCCGGCTGGATGTTGTTGATCATCGCCACATCCGGCTGCACCAGTGAACTGGTGTAACGGATCTCACCCTGATGATTGGCCCCCATCTCGATCACCGCATACCGATGAGCGGGCGTCAGCTCAAGTAGAGTCAGAGGCACACCGATGGTGTTATTGAGATTACCCCGGGTAGCCAGGGTCTCACCGGCCAGGGCGAAGATGGATGCGGTCATCTCCTTCACCGAGGTTTTGCCCACGGAACCGGTGAGTGCCACGCAGTAGGGGTTCACCTGCTGACGCCAATAGGCCCCCAGCTGCCCCAGCGCCAGTAGGGTGTCCTGCACCCGCAGTTGGGGCAGGGTGCTCTCCACCGGGCGGCTCACCAGCAGGGCCGAAGCTCCGGCCTGCTCAGCCTGTGCGATGAAGTCATGGCCATCGAAGCGCTCCCCGACCAGGGCGACAAACAGGGCCCCCTCTCCGAGGGTTCGGGTATCGGTACTGACCCGTTCTATCTGGCATCTGGCCTTATCCGGCACCACTTGTGCGCCAACGACTTCAGCCAGTTGCGGCAACGAAACTCGCATCATCAGAACCTCTCCATCGATTTGCTGCCGTCCACCCCATCCGGAGCTTGCGCCAGGGAGCGGGCCAAAGCCCGCTCGTCGTAACTGAGCCGCTCACCGGCCAGCAGTTGGTAATCTTCGTGCCCCTTGCCAGCCAGCAGGATCAGGTCCTCAGGCCTCGCCTGCGTAAAGGCGAAACGCACCGCTTCGGCCCGCTCGGCGATGACTGTCGCCGCCCCTGGCCGCTTCAGCCCCGGCATCATGTCGGCAACGATATCTTCAAACCTTTCACTGCGGGGGTTATCCGCGGTGATCACCAGGCGATCGGCATAGTGCTCCGCACTCTGCGCCATGATGGGACGTTTGCCCCGGTCCCGCTCACCGCCGCAGCCGAACACGCACCACAACTGCCCCTCGCAGTGCTGCCGTAATGCCTGCAACGCTTGCTCAAGCGCGTCCGGGGTGTGGGCGTAATCTACCACCAGGCCAGGCCCGGTATCGGGGTGAAAGCACTCCATGCGCCCTGGCGCCGGGGCGAGTTTTGGCACCACCGCCAGCAGCTCCGCCAGCGGATAGCCCTGCAACAGAAGGGCACCGAGGGCCGCCAGCAGGTTGGCGAGATTGAACTTGCCCAGCAAGGGGCTGTGCAGTTCTCCCTGACCAAAACTGGAGTCGAGCCGGGCCCGAACGCCATCAGACTGGTAGCGGATATCACTCAGCTGCAGACGGTCACCCTCACAATGGGCGCCATCCACGCTGTAACCCAGCACCCTAAGTCGCCCCTGCAGTTCCGAGTACCAGCGGATACCGTACTCGTCATCGAGGTTGAGCACCGCCGCATTGAGGCTGCGCATCTCGAACAGGGCGCGCTTCGCCTCGGCGTAGCTTTGCATGTCGCCGTGGTAGTCGAGGTGATCCCGGCTCAGGTTGGTAAACACCCCCAAGGCAATGGGCAGCGCAGCCACCCGCTGCTGGCTCAAGCCATGGCTTGAGATCTCCATCGCCACCGTACCGGCGCCCTGCTTCGCCATGTCGGCGATGCTGCGGGCCACGGTGACGGCATCGGAAGTGGTGTTCACCGAGGGGCTCGTCGCGCCCCATAAGCCGTTCCCCACGGTTCCCATCACACCAGTGCGCTGGCCCAACGCAGTCAGTAACTGGGCGATCAACTGGGTCACCGTAGTCTTACCGTTGGTGCCGGTCACCCCGATCAGCCTGGGCAATCCGGCGTCCGGATAGGCGCGCAGCGCCAGGGCTGAGAGGCGAGCATTCAGTCCTTTGAGGCCGATGACGGGCACCGCTTGCCCCTCGGGCCCGATCCTGTCCGCAAGGCGGGCATCATGCTCCGCCTCGCACAGCACCGCGACCGCCCCCTGGGCCACGGCGCTATCGATAAAGCGGCGGCCATCCTGTTGATGGCCGACCACCGCACAAAAAAGGTCCCCCGGCGTCACGTCCCGGCTGTCCAATGCCAGATGATGAAACCGGATCCGGGTTTCTGCTGCGACCCAGAGGGCCAGGATCTCATCGAGTGACTTCATCGCCGCCCCCTCTACGTTCCACTGCCGCCAACCTTCCCGATGCCGGGTTCAGTTGCGGCTCAACATTCAATAATTGCAGCGCGCCAGCCATCACTTCGGCAAACACCGGAGCAGCGACGGTCCCGCCATAGTAACTGTCACCCTGAGGCTCATTGATCACCACCGCCATTGCCAGGCGAGGGTTATGGGCCGGCGCCAGGCCGCCGAAGAGCGTCACGTAATCTTCACCATACCCACCGGCGACCGCTTTTCGGCTGGTGCCGGTTTTGCCAGCCACACGGTAACCATCGATGGCGGCGCGACGGGCTGTTCCTCCGGGCTCCGTCACCCGGGTCAGCATATCCACGACTTGGTGAGCCACCTGTTCCGACAACACCCGTTCCCCCTCCGGCACCACCCGCTGCTTGAGGATGGAAGCGGGACGGGCGATGCCGCCGGCTCCCAGCACCGCGTAGATCCGAGCCAGCTGCAACGGTGTGGCGGTGAGGCCGTAGCCAAAGGAGAGGGTGGCTCGCTCATGTTCAGACCAGCGATGGCGCTTAGGCACATTTCCCGTCGCCTCGCCATCAAGATTGACCCCGCTGTAGGTCCCCAGACCGAAATCGGCATAGAAGGCGAGCAGCTCCTCCACATCCATCTGCAGGGCCAGCTTGGTCATGCCGATGTTGGAAGACTTGACCAGCAGGGTGCCCACATCTTGCTTACCGTGATTGCGCCCATCCCGCACCAGACCACCGCTGACCCGCATCCAACCGGGGCTGGTATCCAGGATGTCATCGTGCCGCACCAGTCCCTTTTCAAGGGCCGCCGCCACCACCAGGGGCTTCACCACGGAGCCTGGCTCATAGGCATCGGTCATGGCACGGTTACGCATCTGGTAGGGTTGAATGTCGCTGCGCTGGTTGGGGTTAAAGCTGGGTGTATTGGCCATAGCGAGGATTTCGCCGGTGGGCACATCAATGATCACCAGGGAGCCGGAGGTGGCCATATGCAGCGCCGTGGCCTTTTTCAACGCCTTGTAGGCCAGGGTCTGCAGGCGCATGTCGAGACTGAGCACCAGATCATTGGGGTGTTCCCCCTCCTCCAGAACCGACAGGGTCTCCACCACTTCGCCACGCCGAGCGCGACGGATCTGTGTCTTGGTGGGCGAACCGGTCAGCCAGTCATCGAAGTTGCGCTCCAGCCCCTCGATACCCCGATCATCGATATTGGTCAGCCCTATCAGCTGGCCGGTGATCTCTCCCGCCGGGTAGTATCGGCGGGACTCCGGCTTCAGGGCGATGCCGGGGATCTTGAGTTCGCGGATGTAATCCGCCACCGCCGGTGTCACCTGGCGCTTGAGATAGAGGAAACGGCCTCGATTGTCCCGTACCCGTCGGACCAAGGTGTCCGGGTCCAGCTCCAATACGTCTGCCAGTGCCCGCCAGCGCCGTAGATCAGAAAAGCCGTTGCCATCGCGCACCATCTTGGGGTCCGCAAAGGCCGCCATCACCGGAACGCTTACCGCCAGCATTTCACCGTGACGGTCAGTAATCATGCCCCGTTGCACCTCGCTGGTGGTGGTGCGCAGGGTACGCAGATCGCTCTCGTATCGCAGACGCTCCGGCTCGACCACCTGGATCCAGGCCGCGCGGGCGCCGATCCCACCGAACACGGTCAGGATCACCGCATATACCAGCTGCAAGCGCCAGCGAAACGGCGTCGGTTTGAGTTTCTGCTTGGCCTGACGACTCATGGCAACCTCACCACCACCTCTTTACCCGGGCTGGGTCGATGCATCTGCAGCTGTTTGCGCGCGACCGTATCGATACGGCTGTGCTCCGCCAGCGTCTGCTCCTCCAGCAGCAGATGGCGCCACTGCACATCCAGCAGATCCCGCTGCTGCAGCAACGTATTCCACTGCGCAGTCAGGCGCCGGGACTCCTGCGCCGACCACACGACCGCCAGCGCGCTAAGCAACACCAGCAACGCCAAAGCCAGCAGGCCCTTGTGGTGCCAGAGGTCGTCCAGGATCAGTCGGGCAAGATTCGGGGTTGCCATGGCGTTAGCGTTTCTCCGCCACCCGCAGCACGGAACTGCGGGCCCGGGTGTTATCCCCCACCTCACTGTCACTGGGTTTGAGCGCCTTGCCCACCAGTGTCAGCACCTTGGACTTGTCGAGCTCCGCCTGGGTCAGCGGTAGGCCTCGGGGCGCATCCGCCCCCTGGCTCTGTTTGCGCATGAAGCGCTTCACCAGGCGGTCTTCCAACGAATGGAAGCTGATCACCGACAGGCGACCGCCGGATGCCAGCACCGATACCGCCCCTTTGAGGGCAGATTCGATCTCCTCCAATTCACTGTTGATGTAGATGCGGATCGCCTGGAAGCTGCGGGTGGCCGGGTGCTTGCCCTGATCCCGCTTGTGCGCCGGCGTCATCGTCTCAATCAGTTTGGCCAGGTGACTGGTGCGCTCCATCGGCAGTCCCTCGGCCAGGTGCTCCTTGATCTTTCGGGCGATGGGTCGTGAAAACTTCTCCTCGCCGAAGGTTTTGAGTACCCAGGCAATGTCATTGGCCTCTGCCCGGGCCAACCACTGGGCTGCGGTCTCCCCCCGGCTATTATCCATCCTCATATCCAGGGGACCGTCACGCAGGAAGCTGAATCCCCGCTCGGCATCATCGAGCTGAGGAGAGGAGACCCCAAGATCCAGCAGTACGCCGTCGATCTTTCCAGTCAGCCCCAGCTGCTCAACGTATTCCGCCAGGCCAGAAAAGGGGCCATGGATGATGGAGAAGCGCGGATCCTCGCTGGCGAGGCGTTCCCCCACCGCGATCGCCTGGGGATCCCGGTCGATACCGATCAGGCGCCCTTGGGGCCCCAGTTGAGAGAGAATATGGCGCGAATGGCCGCCACGGCCAAAGGTGCCATCGATGTAGATCCCGTCCGGTTTCAGGTTGAGGCCGTTAACGGCCTCCTCCAGCAGAACGGTGATGTGTTTGTATGACTCTGTCATCAGAGAGAAAAGTCCTGTAACCGGGGATGATTGAGAATCTCTTCGGAGCCCACCGCCTGGTGGGACTCGGCGATCTGGCTCTGCCAAAGGGTATCAGACCAGATCTCGAACTTGTTGAGCTGCCCCACCAGCATCAGCGGTTTTTCCAGTTGGGCGTAGTCTCGCAGTGGTGCCGACAGCAACAGGCGGCCGGCCTTGTCGATCTCCACCTCGGTGGCATAGCCCAGCAGCAGGCGCTTGAAGGCACGCTCGGTAGGCAGTGTATCGGAGAGCTGCAGAAGCTTTTGTTCGACGCGCTCCCACTCAGGGAGGGGATAGAGCAGCAGGCAGGGGGAAGCCAGATCGACGGTGCACACCATCTGTCCATCACATTGCGCGCGCAACATCTCGCGATACCGGGTCGGTACCGTCAAGCGTCCTTTGTTGTCGAGCGCGATGGCATTGGCACCACGGAACATAAATTGCGTCTTCCCTGTCCTATTGATCCATTTTGATCCACATATATCCACTTTTTCCCACAACGATTCAGTGTATGGACAGGGTGCAAATATTGTCAAGCCAGCGGGCCCGCTACCGAAGCGGGTTCACGACGAATTTGCCATGCCAAAGATCGGCCGTAGAAGTGGGGTTCAGAGTTAAAAAACAAAGACCCGATCCTGGGATCGGGTCTTTGTCATCAATGAGGTTGGAGTTGGCCGATAAGCCGGGTTCTGTCTCCTCTTGCGAGGCGGCAATCATTCCTCTAGGCCTGGGATCGCTCCCAGGCTCAAGCAACCTACCCGCCCCCAACGCGGGCCACGCCAATGGGGGCCTATTTGGTCTTGCTCCGGGTGGAGTTTACCGTGCCACGAACCATTACTGGCCGCGCGGTGCGCTCTTACCGCACCCTTTCACCCTTACCTGTGCCCTCCGAAGAGGGCCATCGGCGGTCTACTCTCTGCTGCACTGGTCGTAGGCTTTCGCCCCCCAGGCGTTACCTGGCACCCTGCCCTATGGAGCCCGGACTTTCCTCCCCCTCGCCCGTCTGCTTTTAATCCGAAGATCTACCGGCACAACGACGAAGCAGCGATTGCCTGGCCAACTCCAAGGCCGCGGAGTATAACCGCTGTGGCGCCCCTGCTCCACCACCAAGGCATCATTTTGCGGCAACCACGGCGATTTTATTCCGTTCAGGTTTGAATAAGCCCCTACCAGCCGGCCTCCAGGCCATACTTGTAAAGCGCGTTCTTCTTAACGTTGTGGATCTGGGCGGCCAGGGCAGCCGCCTTCTTCAATGGCAGTTCCTGGCACAACAGCTCCGTAGTGCGCAGGGCATCACTGGGCAAGGCGTCCGCCGGAGCCCGGTAGGGCCCCACCATCATCACCATCTCCCCGCGGGTCCGGTTCTCATCCTCCTCCAACCACGCCTTGAGCTCCGCCGCCGGCGCCCCATGGATAGTTTCGAAGCTCTTGGTCAGCTCCCTGGCCAGTACCACCGGTCGCTCGGCGCCCATGGCAACAATGAGGTCCGCCAAGGTATCCAGGACCCGCCGTGGAGACTCGTAGAAGATCAGTGTCCTCGGCTCCTCGGCCAGGCTCTGCAGCCGCTCCTGCCGGGCCTTGCTCTTGGCCGGTAGAAAGCCCTCGAAAGCGAAGCGGTCCGAGGGAAGGCCAGCGGCGCACAGCGCCGTTGTCGCGGCACAGGCCCCGGGCAGGGGCACCACCTGGTGGCCCGCCTCGCGCACCTGGGTGACCAGGTGGTAGCCGGGATCAGAGATGAGTGGCGTACCCGCATCGGAGATTAAAGCCACACTCTCACCCGCATCGAGGCGATGGATGATACTGGCGGCACGCTGGCGCTCGTTGTGGTCATGCAACGCCATTGTCTTGGTACTTATCCCGAAATGGCTCAACAACTTGCCGCTATGGCGGGTATCTTCACAGCAGATCAGGGCCACGGACTCCAGAACCTCGAGGGCACGCTGGGTAATATCGCCAAGGTTGCCGATGGGGGTCGGAACGATATAAAGCACGGCAGAAACGGAATCGGCAGGCATAACACGGGGTACCTTCATAGTGGCGGGGAAGTGCGGCGATTGGTTTACGTCAACCGGGCGGTTAAACTATCCCACTTATTCTATCAGACGGGATTGAGCCGGTGAAAAGTCATTGTTTTAACTTGCTGTCGCACCCTGCGTGTCACGGTGGCCGCCGAGGTGTTATCGCCCTACTGCTGCTGACGCTGGGAGGGTGTGCCAGCGCTCCGGACTCACCACCACCGGCTCGAAAACCCAGCATTACCCTGGGCAGCGCCACCCAGTCCGCCGACGACTACCTGGCGCTGGCGGAAAGCAGCGAGGGGACGCAGCAGCTCAGCTACCTGCTTCTTGCCGCCCGGGACCAACTTCAGCAGGGCCAGCTCGGCGCCGCCAGTAATCTGCTCGACGCCATTGAAGCGCGGCTACCCCAGCAAGGGGCGCTGCAGGCGGAGTATCGATTGCTGCGGGCTCGCTTGGCACTGGAGAGCGGTGCCCGAGACAGCGTCATGAGCTGGCTAAACTGGCCAGCAGGTTGGGCGCTCTCCCCCGCTCAATGGCGCGACCGCTATGCCATTAGCATTCGCTACTCTCAGCAAAGTGGTGATCCCCTTGGGCAGGCACTGGGACATTATCAACTGGGCCGCTACCTGACCCCCGACCTGCTGTCACAGAACGACGACCGGATCTGGTCGCTGCTCTCCGGCCTGCCGGATGAGTCCCTGAAAGCGGCGATGGCCGCTACTCAGGAGGCGGAATGGCGAGCCTGGCTGGAGCTGGCCTGGCTGGCCCAGCATTACGGGGTACAACCGAACACCATGCTGTCCGAGCTGGCCCGGTGGCAATCCGCCCACCCCCGTCACCCCGCAGCGCGCAGACTGCCGGATGATCTGGAGCGGGCCCTCAATGTTCAGCCCTACCGCCCAAACACCGTGGCCGTGCTCCTTCCCTTGAGCGGCCAGTTTGCCAACCAGGCCAAAGCGATCCAGCAGGGGCTGCTGGCCAACCTGCTGGCACAACCTGAATCCCGCACCATGCGGTTTTATGACACGGAAACGATGCCGGTTGCCGATGCCTATCGTCTGGCTCTGGATGAAGGCGCCGAGTTCGTGATCGGGCCCCTGCTGCGCGGCAACGTCGATGCCTTACTGGAGGTATATGGGCAGGAGGTTCCCCTGTTGGCCCTCAACCAGGCCCCCAACGGCAACAGCGAGGAGCACCTGTTCTTCTTCTCGCTGGATCCGGAAACCGAGGCGCGTCAGGCCGCCGACCGGATGTGGCATGACGGCATCACCCACCCACTGATCCTGGCCTCGGGCAACACTACCGGGCAACGGATGGCGGAGCAGTTCCAGGCCCAGTGGCAGGCACACAGCGACGATCCGGTGGAGATCCACTATTTCCGCAATAACGACCAGATCCGTGGCACCGTGCAGTCCGCCCTCCACGTCGATGAAAGCGAGGCTCGCATCGCGAGTATCCGTAAGCTGTTTGGCAACACGACCCAGGCCGACTTCCGCTCCCGGCGGGACATTGATGGGCTGTACCTGGTCGCCAATGGGGATGAAGTTCGTCTGCTCAAGCCCTTCGTGGATGCCAATATCGCCGTATTTGCCGACCCCCTCGCCCTCTATGGCAGCAGCCGGGCCCATGGCGAGCTGGCCAACCAGCAGATCGCCGGTGAACTGGAGGGGCTGAGCCTCAGTGACATGCCCTGGTTGTTGAGCGACAATGCCCAACGCCAGCAGGCCGTCACCCTGTGGCCTGAGCGCTCGCTGGCGCTTCAACGCCTCTACGCGATGGGCTACGACAGTTGGGGCCTGATCGACCGCCTGGCCCAGATGCGGGTGTTCACCGGCTACCAGATGCGAGGTCTCTCCGGCCAGTTCACCGTCGACAGCAAGGGCCAGTTGCTGCGCCAGCTGAGCTGGGGCAAGTATCGCCGGGGCGCCCTCCAGGGAGAGTGACGGATGCGGACGCAGGGAGCTTGGGCGGAGCAACAGGCGTGTGACTTTCTGCAGTCTCACGGCGTTCGGTTGATCGACCGCAACGTCCATTGCCGGTTTGGTGAGATCGACCTCATCATGCAACAGGGCGAGCAGTTGCTGTTTATTGAGGTCAAGTATCGCCAGCGGCCGGGCTTCGGGGGTGCGGCCGCCTCGGTCACTGCCAGTAAACAGCGGAAGATACGACTGACCGCCCAGTGGTACCTGCAACAGAAAACCTGGGGAGAGCCCCCCTGCCGCTTCGATGTGGTCGCCATTGATGGCGAACAAATTAACTGGATTCAAGACGCGTTTTAAGAGGATCACGCCACTATGCTGGAGCGTATAAAAGAGACGTTTACCGAGAGTATTCAGACCAAGATCGATGCCTTGGAAGCGTTGCCGGAGTCACTGGAGAAGGCCTCCATGGCCATGGTTCAGTGCCTGCTGGGCGGCAATAAGATCCTGGCATGCGGCAACGGGGTCAGCGCCGGCGGTGCGCAGCAACTCTCCAGTGGCCTGCTTAACCGCTTTGAGATTGAGCGTCCCGGTCTACCGGCCATCGCTTTGAGCACCGACGCCTCTACCCTGACCGCCATCTCCAACGACTACCAATTTGATGAGGTGTTCTCCAAGCAGGTGCGCGCTCTCGGGCAACCTGGAGACATCCTGCTGGCGATCTCCACCAGTGGTAACTCGCAGAATGTCATTAAGGCGATGGAAGCGGCGGTAAACCGTGACATGACCATCATCGCGCTGACCGGTAAAGATGGCGGTGCTATGGCGGGTCTACTGAGCGAAAACGACGTGGAGGTTCGGGTACCGAGCAACCGGACCGCCCGGATCCAGGAGGTGCACATGCTGGCCATCCACTGCCTGTGCGATAACATCGATCAAACCCTATTCCCCCAGGAGGAATTCTGATGCATGGACGCTGGTTCGCAGCACTGCTGCTGGTGACACAATTGAGTGGCTGTGCCGGCCTTTTGATGGCCGGAGCCGTAGGAGGGGCGGTTGTCGCCAATGACCGTCGCACACTGGGCAGCCAGATCGATGACCACGCCCTGGAGGTGAAGATGGCCTCCGCCATCCGCGAGCACGATGACCTGGCGGATCAAACCCGGATCAGTGCCATCAGCATGAACCGACAGGTGCTGCTGGTAGGCCAGGTCCCCAACCGTATGCTGCATGACAAGGCGATCAAGGTCCTCAAAGAGCTCGATGAGGTGGAGGTTTTGCATGATCAACTGCGACGGGGCACCCCGATCGGCTTGGGGATCAGCAGTCAGGACAGTTGGATCACCACCAAGGTGAAATCTCGAATGTTCTCCGACGGGGAGCTGGATGCGATGCGAATCAAGGTGATCACCGAAAACGGAGAGGTCTTCCTGCTTGGCCTGGTCGACCAGGAAGAAGCCAACCAGGCCGTCGAGATCGCCCGCACCACCGCCGGTGTGCGTAAGGTCGTTAAGGTATTTGAGTACCGGTAACCGGGCTCCAGGCACAAAAAAGGCGCTCAAAGAGCGCCTTTTTTATATGGCCTTGCTTACTTCACCACCGTGAGGGTCGGGCGACCCGCCGGGCGCGGCGCGCTCGGCGTCACAGCCTCTGCTTCAGGCTGCCCCTCTGAGGCCGTCTCGAGTACCACCTCGGCTTGCTGCTCGTACGCCTCCTCCGGCGGGAAAGCGGTGCCGGCACCATTTTCCCGGGCGTAGATCGCCTCAACAGCGGCGAGGGGGATCTGCAGGGCGAACGGCTTACCGCCGAAGCGGGCATTGAACAGCACCGCCTCGTTACCCAGTTGCAGATTGCCAACAGCATGTGAGGCGATGTTGAGGACAATCTGGCCATCCTCGACGAACTGGGTCGGCACCTGAACACCGGGCAATTCGGCGTTGACCACCAGATGCGGCGTCAGATCGTTGTCTGCCATCCACTCATAGAAGGCGCGCAGCATGTAGGGGCGGGTTGGGCTGACTGCTTGGCTCATAAGCCGATACGCATCTCGCGTTCTGCTTCGGTGAGGGACGCCTTAAAGGAGTCACGTTCGAAGATCCGGGTCATGTAGGCCTTCACTTCGGCGCTGCCACGGCCGGACAACTCAATACCCAGCGAAGGCAGACGCCAGAACAGCGGCGCCAGGTAGCAGTCCACCAGGGTGAACTCTTCGCTCATGAAGTAGGGAGCCTCGGCAAAGATGGGGCCCAGGGCCAGAATACTCTCGGTCAGTTCCTTGCGCGCCGCGGTCGCCCCATCACCATTGGTGATGCGATCCGCCAGGGCATACCAGTCGTTTTTGATGCGGTGCATCATCAGACGGCTTTGACCACGGGAAACGGGGTAGACCGGCATCAACGGCGGGTGCGGGAAACGCTCGTCCAGGTACTCCATGATGATTCGGGCGTTATACAGAACCAGTTCACGGTCCACCAGTGTAGGTACACTGTTATAGGGGTTGAGCTCAGCCAGGTCTTGCGGCAGCTGGTTCGGATCGACCTGCATCACCTCGACCCCGACCCCTTTCTCGGCCAGAACGATTCGAACTTGGTGACTGTAAAGATCGCTGGCACCGGAGTACAGGGCCATGACAGAGCGTTTGTTGGCAGCGACAGCCATTGATACCCTCCGAGATATTCAGATAGCGGAAATCGCAAAGGGGGGCCATCGGCCCCCACATTTGCACAAGCAACAGATTGTAACCTGTTATCGTGGATTAGTGTACATCTCGCCAGTATTCCCGCTTGAGCAGGTAGGCCAGGATAAAGAACACCACCAGGAAGCCCAGCACCCAGACCCCCATCGCCTCGCGAGTCGTACGAATCGGCTCGGCGGAGTAGGTCAGGAAGTTGGTGAGATCCAGCGCCATCTGCTTGAACTCTTCATCGTTCATGCTGCCGCCGGTGGCGACGATGGTGCCATCTTCCTGCAACACGGGAACCCCCTGGAAGCGCTCCAGGACATGAGGCATGCCCACGGAGGGGAACACCAGGTTATTGACGCCGAACGGACGGGACTCATCCTGATAGAAGCTGATCAGGTAGGAGTAGAGCCAGTCACTGCCACGGACCCGGGCCACCATGGTGAGATCCGGCGGCGGCGCACCAAACCAGTTGGCGGCCGCTTCCTGCGGCATGCTGCTGACCATGAGATCCCCGATCTTGGCATCGGTATGGATCATCGCCATCATCTCGTCGGTGCTAAAGCCCAGGTCATCGGCCACACGACCGTAACGCTGATACTGGGTGCTGTGACAACCCAGGCAGCTTTCCATGAAGGTCTGGGCTCCACGCTGCAGTGATGCCTTGTCGTGCAGGTCGATTTCGGCGTGCACCACGTGGGGGTTGTTACCACCTGCGGCAAAGCCGAGTGTCGGCAGGCAGGCCAGGATTGCGATAATAAACTTCTTCATTAGCCTGTCACCCTTTCCGGAACCGGTTTGCACTTCTCGTTCTTGCTGTAAACAAACAGGAAGACAAAGAAGCCGAAGTAACCCAGGGAGAAGATCCGAGCCAGCAGGGTGTAGGTCGGGGTTGCCGGCAAGGCACCCAGGATCCCCAGGGCGATGAAGCACACCACAAACTGGGCAATGTTCAGCTTGTGAATGCCGCTGCGATAACGCACAGACTTCACCTTGCAGCGATCCAGCCAAGGCAGCAGGAACAGCACAACAATGGCCGCACCCATGGCGATCACACCCAGCAACTTATCCGGCACCGCGCGCAGGATGGCGTAGAAAGGGGTGAAATACCAAACCGGGGCGATATGTTCCGGTGTCTTCAACGGGTTCGCCGCTTCAAAGTTCGGCGGCTCAAGGAAGTAGCCACCGCCTTCCGGCATGAAGAAGAGCACGTAGCAGAACAGAATCAGGAAGCCGGCAACACCAACGATATCCTTCACCGTGTAGTAAGGATGGAAGGGGATCGCGTCCACAGGCCAGCCATCCGGGCCCTTATTCTTCTTCACTTCGATGCCATCGGGGTTGTTGGAACCCACTTCGTGCAGGGCGATGATGTGCAGGAATACCAGCACCACCAGAACCAGCGGCAAGGCGATCACATGGAGGGCAAAGAAACGATTCAGGGTAGCGCCGGAAACGACGTAATCGCCTCGGATCCAGAGAGTCAGATCATCACCAATCACCGGAATGGCGCCGAACAGGGAGATGATCACCTGGGCACCCCAGTAGGACATCTGGCCCCAAGGCAGCAGGTAGCCCATAAAGGCTTCAGCCATCAGAACCAGGAAGATCAGCATGCCGAAGATCCACAGCAACTCACGGGGCTTCTGGTAGGAGCCGTAGATGAGACCGCGGAACATATGCAGGTAGATCACCACGAAGAAGGCCGAGGCGCCGGTGGAGTGCATGTAACGCAGCAACCAGCCGTACTCGACGTCCCGCATGATGTACTCCACCGAGGCAAACGCTCCTTCGGCGCTGGGGACGTAATTCATGGTCAGCCAGATCCCGGTGAGCAGCTGGTTCACCAGAACCAGCATCGCCAAGGAGCCGAAGAAGTACCAGAAGTTGAAGTTTTTCGGTGCCGGATACTGACCCACATGCTTGTTGTAGGTCGCCGTCATCGGGATCCGTTCGTCGATCCAGTCGATCAGCTTTTTCATGCCGTCGCCTCCCCATCGACACCGATCACTACGGTATCTTTATTGACGTAGCTGTGCGGCGGAACTTCCAGGTTCAGCGGCGCAGGAACGCCGGAGAAGACCCGGCCGGCCATATCGAACTTGGAGCCGTGGCAGGGACAGAAGAACCCGGACTGAATCCCCTGAACCTGCTGCTGGAAGGAGTCCGGCATGTAGGTGGGTGAACATCCCAGGTGCGTGCACAGACCCACCGCAATGAAAAACTCTTCATTGATGGCTCGAGTCGGATTTTGTGCGTAGGTGGGTTGCTGCGGCTCTTCCGAGTCCGGATCGCGCAGCTGGTCATTGAGACCGGCCAGCTGTTCCAGGACTGCGGCAGTGCGGCGTACCACCCAAACCGGTTTGCCACGCCATTCGACGCGCAGCATCTGGCCCGGCTCTAACTTTCCAATATTGACTTCTACTGGTGCGCCGGCGGCTTTCGCTTTGGCGCTGGGGTTCCATGACTTGATGAAGGGAACCGCAGTAGCGACCGCGCCAACCCCGCCAACGGCCGCGGTGGCCAGGGTCAGAAATCTGCGACGTCCAGTATCGACAGGCGCATTGCTCATCCACTTATCTCCCGTAGGGGTTCTGCGTTTTTACGTACCTTGGACTTTGTTTGGTGCCAGAACCATCTTTTTGATAGTTACCCAAGGTCGAGGCGGGCCCATTATATAGAAAAAGGAGACATAGTTCATAGTTTGGATTTGGCCATTGACTTAAATCACAGCCAATAAACGGCATTCGGTGAGGCCAAACTGGTAAAAGTAAGGCTCATCCTCAAACGGTAGTGACTAAAGCCTCTTTGTGGATGCTTTATTCGTTAAGATGGTGCGGTTCACGGGGAGATATTTCTCTTGGATCAACAGGCATAAAAAAACCCGGCCAAGGCCGGGTTTTGATTTTGCGAACCGAAGTTCCAGCGAATTAACGCTTGGAGAACTGCGGACGGCGACGTGCTTTACGCAGACCGACTTTCTTACGCTCAACTTCACGGGCGTCGCGGGTAACGAAACCAGCTTCGCGCAGAGTCGGGCGCAGAGACTCGTCGTACTGCATCAGGGCACGGGTAATACCGTGACGGATCGCGCCGGATTGGCCGGTGATACCACCGCCAGAAACGGTCACGTAGATGTCCAGCTTGTCCAACATATCAACCAGTTCCAGCGGCTGACGAACGATCATGCGGGCAGTTTCGCGACCGAAAAATTGCTCGATGGAGCGCTTGTTGATGATGATTTCGCCGGAACCCTGCTTGATGAAAACACGAGCAGTGGAGGTCTTGCGGCGGCCAGTACCGTAGTATTGAGTCATTGCCTATATCCCCTTAGATGTCCAGAACCTGAGGCTGCTGTGCAGCGTGCTTGTGCTCGGCACCAGCGTACACTTTCAGCTTACGGAACATGGCACGACCCAGAGGGCCTTTCGGCAGCATGCCCTTAACCGCTTTTTCGATGATCATTTCAGGATTGCGAACCTGCAGATCAGCGAAGTTGATCTCTTTGATGCCACCCGGGTAACCGGAGTGACGGTAGTACATCTTATCCTGAGCCTTGTTACCGGTTACGGTTACTTTTTCGGCGTTCACGATTACGATGTAGTCGCCGGTGTCAACGTGCGGAGTGTACTCCGGCTTATGCTTACCACGCAGACGACGAGCCACTTCGGTGGCCAGGCGACCCAGGGTTTTACCCTCGGCATCGATGATAAACCAGTCGCGTTGTACGGACTCTGGCTTAGCAGTAAAAGTTTTCATTAGATTAAAAACCCATTGAGCTGTTACATGTGCGCCCCGCCGGTCGGCGAGACAACCTTATTCGGCCTTCCACCCATCCCTTCGAATGGGACAAGACGCTGGTTTTGGTCGTTAAACGACCTTCTGTAACGTAGGCAGGGCGCGAATTATAAAGCAGGGCGATGTAAAAATCACCCGCTTTTTTGCCCTTTTCATTACGGCTGGTGGGGTCTGGCCAGGTATTCGTGACTCTGCATCTCGGTCAGGCGGCTGAGACAGCGACGAAACTCGAACTCCAGCTGTCCCTGGGAGTAGAGCTGCGCCATCGGCACATCGGCGGAGATGATCAGCTTAACCCCCCGTTCGTAGAACTCATCCACCATGGCGATGAAGCGACGAGCCACATCATCGCCCCGCCCCGCGGCGCCCATGGGAACAACCCCACTGAGAAGCACGGTGTGATAGAGGCGTGCCAGTTCGATGTAATCGCTCTGACTGCGGGGGCCATCACATAGGGCCAGGAACGACACTAACAAGACTCCATCCGCCTCACGGCGGAAGGGGATGGTACGGCCCAGCAACTCCAGCTCGCCATCGCGGCGCCCGGCCTCCGGGGCCAACTGCTCGAAGTAGAGGTGCAAGTTATGCTCCGCTTCTGGATCCAGCGGATAGTGGTAGATCTCCGCCTGCTCCAGGGTCCGCAGTCGATAGTCAACTCCGCTGTCGACATTGACCACATCACAGTGCGCCTGTATCGCCGCGATCGCAGGCAGGAAACGGTCCCGCTGCAGGCCGTTTCGGTACAACTCTTCCGGGGGAATGTTGGAGGTCGCCACCAGCACCACGCCGTGGCGAAAAAGCTGCTCGAAAAGGCCTCCAAGCAACATCGCATCGGTGATGTCAGAAACAAAAAACTCGTCGAAGCAGATCACCTGTGCTTCCTGCGAGAGCTGACGGGCGATGCTGACAAGCGGGTCTGGCTGCCCCTTGAGGCGGTTAAGATCGGCGTGTACCCGGTGCATGAATCGATGGAAATGGATCCTCAGCTTGCGCTGCAGGGGAAGGCATTCGTAGAAGGTGTCCACCAGGTAGGTTTTGCCGCGGCCCACGCCTCCCCAGAAATAGAGGCCCTTAACTTCTGGCTCCGGCGTTCCCTTGCCAAGCAGTCGTCGCAAGCGAAAGGCCAGTCCGGGCTGGCGCTGCTCCCGTCGTACCAGCTCATCGTAAAGCCGCTGGAGGTGGGTCACGGCGTGATGCTGGGCGGGATCGGCCAGAAACTCGGGCCGGGTCAAATCCTGTTGATATCGTTCAAACGGCGTCGTCATCCTACTGTCCTTGGACCCTCACAATGCCCGGGTTTAAATGCCATTTTCGGGGCGAGCAAGTGTATCATGCCCGTAAAAGCCGATGTATATTGAAACCACACTGAGCAGGCCTATAAAGGAGTAACCATGTCCTGGATCCCGAGTCTATTTTTCTTTCTGTTGGGGCTGGCCATCGGCTACCTGATCCGGTGGCGCTTCCGCTCCTCCGGCGGAGATCAAGCAAAGCTGCAGCGGGAGCTGGCCCAGGCCCGCTTCGATCTCGAGCAGCAGCGTCAGGAGGTCGCGGACTACTTCGAGCAATCCCGCGAAGTGATGGCGCAACTCTCCGGCAGTCTGGATAAGGCAAACCGTTACTGGAACGACTCAGCCCAAAGCCTGCTGGGAGATCACCAATTGCCTCCACTGCCCAGCGCCCCCCTGACACAGGAGCACAACGGTGGCGTAGTAGAGAGTCTGCCGCCCAACGACTATGTTCAAGGCTCCCATGGGATCATCACCAAGCCCATCAAGGCGGTCAACGGCTGATCAGGCGCTCCCAAGTAGGATTGGGAACTTTTTCCGGGGCAGCAGGGTCGCAGTGATATGGAGTGACACCATTTGATTGCAGGAGATTGATTGTAAATGAAAAAAACCAGCACTTTGATGTCCGCAGCAGTACTGTGCTCTGCTCTCTCTGCCCTCCCCGCCTACGCCGACTGGCCAATCTCTTTCGGCGATAAGGAGAGACCCAGCCTTGCACCCATGATTGAGCAGGTCTCTCCGGCGGTGGTTTCCGTTTCTGTGGAGGGCACGCAGACCGCACGGAGCGTCATACCCGAGCCGTTTCGCTATTTCTTTGGCCCGAACAATCCCCATGGTCGTGAACAGACCCGTCCCTTCCGCGGCCTTGGCTCCGGCGTGATCATTGATGCCGACAAAGGTTATGTGATCACCAATCACCACGTGATCGACAACGCCGATAAGATCTTGATCAATCTCAGCGATGGTCGGGAATTTGACGCCAAGTTAATCGGTTCAGATCCGGATACCGATGTGGCCGTTTTGCAGATCAAGGCCACCAAACTGACCGCCATCAAGCTGGCAGACTCCGATACCCTCAGGGTTGGCGACTATACGGTCGCCATTGGTAACCCTTTCGGTCTCGGCCAAACGGTCACCACGGGTATTGTCTCGGCCCTCTCCCGGGGCCTTGACGGGGACGGATACCAGAACTTCATCCAGACCGATGCGGCCATCAACTCCGGTAACTCTGGGGGGGCCCTAGTGAATCTTGATGGCGAACTGATCGGCATCAACACTGCCATCATCGCCCCCGGTGGCGGCAACGTCGGTATCGGTTTTGCCATCCCCGTCAACATGGTGCAGAGCCTGACCGCACAAATCCTGGAATACGGTGAGGTGCGTCGAGGCGTGCTGGGGATCCTGGGTGGCGAGTTGAATAACGAGACCGCCAAGCTGTTTGGCCTCGATACCAAACATGGCGCCTACGTCAGCCAGGTGATGCCGGACTCCGCCGCCGCCAAGGCCGGGCTGGAAGCCGGTGACATTATCATCAGCATGAACGGTAAGAAGATCCGAACCTTCCAGGAGCTGCGCGCCAAGATCGCCACCAGGGGGGCCGGAGCCACGGTTCAGCTTGGCCTGATCCGTGAAGGCAAAGAGCGCAGTGTCACCGTAACGCTGAATGAGGCTCCAGGTGAAAATGTTCAGGCCAGCCTCATTCACCCCGCCCTGGAGGGAGCCAAACTCTCCAGTTACGCCGAAGGCAACGTAAAAGGGGTCGCAGTTACCGATGTCGAGGAGCGCTCACCCGCGGCTCGCAACGGCTTACAGCCGGATGACATCATATTGGGCATCAGCCTGATGGATAGAGGTCGCGCAGTGCTGACCGACCTGGGCCAGCTGCGTGAATTGCTAGAAGGTTATGAGGGCCCCTTCGCCGCCTCGGTGCTGCGGGACAACAACACCATTATGATGATCATGCGATAACGAATTCCGTTTCAAGATTCCAAAAGGCGGCCCTACAGGCCGCCTTTTTTGTTGTCCGCCATCACAGTGGCAGGTAGGATCAACCTCTTGCGGAGGCCTTTAATACCATGAAAACCCCATCCTTCTTGCGTTATCTGGCCAAGCCTGTGCTGGCGGGGCTTGCGGTCGCCGGCGTGATCGTGCTGCTCAATCCCGACCTGCGAGATCGCCTGCCCCGGCTTGAGCGCGAACGCAGCCAGGTAGAGCGTGTCAGCTTTGCCCATGCGGTCCGCCGAGCGGCTCCGGCGGTGGTGAATGTCTACTCGCACCGCCAAAGCCCCGCCAACTACAACCAGTTGCTGCCACAGGGCCTCGGCAGCGGCATCATCATGCATGAAGAGGGCTACCTGCTCACCAACTACCACGTGGTGAGCGCTGCGGATCAGATCTTCATCGCCCTGCAGGATGGGCGACTGGCCAATGCGGAGATGATCGGTTCCGATCCCTACACCGATCTGGCAGTACTGCAGATCGATGAAGAGAATCTCCCGGTGATCCCGCTGGACCTGGATCGCAAACCCCAGGTGGGTGACATGGTGCTGGCTATCGGCAACCCCTACAACCTGGGCCAGACCATCACCCAGGGGATCATCAGTGCCACGGGCCGAAACGGTCTTAGCTCCAGTTACCAAGATTTTATCCAGACCGATGCCGCCATCAACCAGGGCAACTCCGGCGGCGCCCTGGTGGATGCTGATGGTGTCCTGGTCGGAGTCAACACCGCTAACTACCAGTGGCTGGGCGATGCCGGGGTAGGACTGAACTTCGCCATCCCCATCGAGTTGGCCTATACCATCATGGAGAAGCTGATCCGCGACGGTCGGGTGATCCGCGGCCACCTCGGCCTCTCCGGTAACCCGGTAAACGCCACCATCGCCCGGCTGCTGCGGCTGCCGCAGGTGATGGGGGTCGCGGTGACGGAGGTCGACCCAGGCGGTCCCGCAGACAGGGCCGGGCTGAGCCGTAATGATGTGCTGGTGGCCTTTAACGGGGAAACCATTGTCAGTGCCGATATGCTGATGGATCGCATCGCCGAAACCCCGCCGGGGACCGAGGTCAACCTCACCCTGATACGCCAGGGCAAGCACTTCAGTGTTCCTGTCACCATCGGTGAGAAACCGCCGATGCCTGAGTCACCCCAGCGCTAACTCCGGTGACTGCAAAAGAAAACGCCCGTTATGCGATGCATGACGGGCGTTTCTGTTCGAACCCTGGTAACGGGCTTGCGGTCCAGTTGTCCGGCTAGGCGGAAATCCTCACCACGTCTGCGCCCAGACCAGCCAGCTTGTGCTCGATCAGCTCATAGCCGCGATCCAGGTGGTAGATGCGGTCAACCAGAGTGGTACCACTGGCAACCAAACCGGCAATCACCAAACAGGCGGAGGCACGCAGGTCCGTTGCCATCACCTGGGCTCCCTGAAGGTCTTCACGTCCTTCGATGATGCAGGTATGGCCCTCCAACTCCATCGCCGCTCCCATACGCTGCAACTCGGGAACGTGCATAAAGCGATTCTCGAAGATGGTCTCGGTAACCTTGGCAGTGCCACCGGCCAGGGCGTTGAGCGTGCAGAACTGGGCCTGCATATCGGTAGGAAACGCGGGATGGGGCGCAGTCTTAATATTAACCGGCTTGGGCCGCTGACCGGCCATATCCAGGCTGATCCAGTCATCGCCCCGTTCGATCCGGGCACCCGCCTCCTCCAGCTTGAGCAGCACCGGCTCCAACGTTTCCGGCGCAGCCTTGCGACAGACGATGCTGCCACGGGTCGCCGCTGCGGCTACCAGGTAAGTACCGGTCTCAATCCGATCCGGCATCACATCAAACTGCACACCTTTAAGCTGCTCGACGCCTTCGATGCGAATCACGTCGGTGCCCGCACCGGAGATCTTCGCCCCCATGGCGTTGAGGCAACAGGCGAGGTCCACCACTTCCGGCTCTCGGGCAGCATTCTCAATGAAGGTTACCCCATCGGCCAGCGCAGCGGCTGCCATCAGGTTCTCCGTGCCGGTTACCGAAACCACATCCATCAGGATGGTCGCACCCTTGAGGCGGCCGTCGACCTTGGCCTTGACGTACCCCTCCTCAACCTTCACCTCGGCCCCCATGGCTCTTAACCCATGGATGTGCAGGTTCACCGGACGGGCACCGATGGCACAGCCACCGGGCAGCGAGACCTCCGCATGACCATACTTGGCCAGCAGCGGTCCCAGCAACATGATGGAGGCGCGCATGGTTTTGACCAATTCATACTCTGCCACGCAGTTATCGATGGTCGCAGGATTGATGGTCAAGGTGTTGTCTACAAGATCGCTGACCTCCGCACCCAACTGGCGCAGCAGAGCGATGGTGGTGTTGACATCCCGCAGGGCTGGAACGTTACCCAGGGTCATGGTGTCCTGCGCCAGTACCGCTGACATCAGGATCGGCAGAGCCGCGTTCTTGGCACCGGAGATGGTTACTTCGCCGGTTAAGGGGCCTGCCGCCCGTACTTGCAATTTATCCACTGAAACTCCGCCGGTTTAGCTAGGCATGTTGAAAATCTTTTCGCGCTGCCACTCCGCTGGCGTGAACGCCTTGATGGTCAGGGCGTGCAGGGTTCCATCCGTGATCTTGTCGGTCAGCGGGGCGTAAACCGCCTGCTGGCGCTTCACCTTGGTCAGACCCTCGAAGGCATCGCCAATCGCCACCACAGTGTAATGGGTTCCTTCGGCCTTAACGTGCACCTCGGCCAGTTGCAGAGCTTCCTGCAGGCGGTGTTCGAGCTCTTTCGGTTCCATCGTGTCACTCCTCGATGTCGGTATGCGAGTTCAGGCGTTCATCCTCCAGCTGCAGATCGTACAGCGCCATCAGCTTGGCCAAAGGTTTCGGGCAATGCTGCCAGGCAAGCGCCCGACCAGCCTCACTCAAGCGAGTCAACTCGATCAGGAAAGCGAGGCCGGCACTGTCGACCTCCTCTACCTGCGCCAGCGAGAGTCTTTGGCAACTAAGCCAGGACTCCGGGATCGGCCAATGTGCCATCACCGACGTCTGGTTCAGCTGTCCCGAGAGAGCCAGCGTCTCTCCCTCACGAGCCACGCTTAGGCTCATGAGCGCTCCCGTGCCGGGACCAGAGGCTTGGCGCTTTGCGCTTCCAGCTTATCGCTTACCGCATCGATCCCCTCACGACGGATCAAACCGCCGATCTCCGCTTCCTTGGTGGCCAGCAGGCTGACCCCTTCGGCGATCATATCGATTGCCTTCCATTCGCCGCTGCGTTTATCCCGCCGGGCTTTGAACTGGAGGCTGATAGGCTCACGGCCCGGCTCGACGATATTGACCCCAACGGTCACGATGCGCTGCTCTCCCACCGGCTGGGCGGGCTGGAACTGCACTTTCTGGTTGGTGTATTCGGTGAAGGCCTGAGCAAAGGTGGCAATCATATACTGCTTGAATACGTCCGTGAACCTCTGCAACTGAGGTTTGCTGAGTTGGCGCGCCTGGGGGCCCACCACTTTGAGTGCCGCATAGCGGTAATCCACGTGGGGCATCATCAGCTCATCGACGATGAGCTTGAGGTGATCCGGGCTCTGAGCAATCTTCTCCCTGTCCCGCTCGAAGCGGTCAAATGTCTGCTGCGCGACCTGCTCCACCAGGCGATAGGGATCCGAATGGTCCACCGGGCTTTGCCCCTGGGCCGACAGGCACCAGGTGGCGAGAAACAGCAGTGCGAATTTGATCATTTTGGTCATGCTCACTCCTTATTTATCCTCTCCGGCCCGATAAAGAAATTGGCCAATCAACTCCTCCAGAACCATAGCGCTGCGCGTATCCTCGACCTGATCACCATCTGCCAGCACGGCGTCCTCATCCTCGTAAAAGCCGGGGCTCAGGCCTACGTACTGCTCCCCCAGCAGCCCGGCGGTGAGAATGGAGAGGCTGCTGGTCTCGGGAAACTGGTCAAAACGGGCATCGATGGTCAGGGTGACCACCGGCAGCAGGCTAACGGGATCCAGGTCGATGGCACTGACCCGTCCCACCACCACACCACCGACCTTCACCGGTGAGCGCACCTTCAGGCTGCCGATGTTGTCGAAGTGGGCGGTCAGCTGATAGGTAGGCCCGCTGCCCTTGAGATCTATGTTGGCTACCTTAAGCACCAGCACCAGCAGCGCCAGCAACCCTGCCAGCAAAAAGACCCCTACGGCCAGTTCGGTTTTTCGTGAAGTCATCCCTTTACCCAAACATCAGTGCAGTCAAAACAAAATCCAGCGCCAGCACCGCCAGCGAGGCATGGACCACGGTCTCCGTGGTAGCACGGCTGATCCCCTCCGCCGTCGGCACCGCATCATACCCTTTGAAGAGGGCGATCCAGACAACAACGAAAGCAAAAACAAGACTTTTAATCAAGCAGTTAGCAATGTCCTGGCGCCACTCTACTGAGGCGTTAAGGATCGACCAGAAAGCACCGGAATCGATCCCCTTCCACTCCACACCGATCCAGTGTCCCCCGAAGATTCCCACGGCAGTGAACATCATCGCCAGCAGCGGCATGGCGATAACGCCGGCCCAGAAACGTGGCGCAATCACCCGGCGCAGCGGGTCCACCGCCATCATCTCCATCGACGCCAGCTGCTCTGTCGCCTTCATCAGGCCGATTTCCGCCGCCAGCGCCGACCCGGCCCTGCCCGCAAACAGCAGCGCCGTCACAACGGGACCCAACTCACGAAGCAGACTGAGCGCCACCATGGGCCCCAAACTCTCCTCGGCGCCAAAGTCCACCAGGATAAGGTAGCCCTGAAGGCCCAGTACCATGCCGATAAAGAGGCCAGAAACCAGGGTGATAAGCATCGACTGCACGCCGATCTGATAGAGCTGATGCACGAGCAGCGGACGCATTTTCCCCCACTGGGGACGCGCCACCAGAGCACCGATCAGCATCAGCAGGGCGCGGCCCATGGCGGTCATTGCGCTCAGTCCCTGTCGACCCAACTGGGCGATCCCTTCGCTCAGATTCACTGCAATAACTCCTCCAGATAGGCTTCGGCAGGATGGTGAAAACGCACCGGGCCATCCGGGGCGCCGCGCAAAAACTGCTTCAGACGGGGGTCCTCCATTGACGCCAACTCCTCTGGGGTGCCGCTGGCGATCACCTGCTTGTCTGCCATCACGAAGACCATGTCGGCAATCTCCATCACCTCTTTGACATCGTGGGTCACCACCACGGAGGTCAGATCCAGCGCCTGGCCAAGATCCCGGATCAACTTGACCAGCACGCCCATGGAGATGGGATCCTGCCCGGCAAAGGGTTCGTCATACATCACCAACTCCGGCTCCAGCGCCATAGCCCGGGCCAGAGCAGCCCGGCGCTGCATGCCACCGGAAAGTTCCGCCGGCATCAACGTCGCCGCGCCACGCAGGCCGACCGCCTCCAGCTTCATCAACACCAGTCGGCGGATGAGAGCTTCCGGCAACTCGGTGTGTTCCCGCAGCGGGAAGGCCACGTTATCGAACACCGACATGTCGGTGAACAGCGCCCCCGATTGAAACAACATGCTGATGCGCCGACGCTCCCGGTAAAGCTCACTTCGAGAGAGGCGATTAAGATCTATGTCATCGAATCGCACGCTGCCACTGTCCGGCTGCAACTGGGCCCCGAACAGCTTCAGCAGGGTCGTTTTTCCGATTCCGGATGGGCCTAGGATAGCGGTGATCCCCCCCCGGGGAATGCGCATTGAGACCCGATCGAAGATGACACGACTGCCCCGTCGAAAAGTCATCTCCTCAACCTCAATCAATGGCTTAGCTTTTTGGTCTGCTGAGTTTTGCATGATCTGACGAGTCACCTGAGTGTCCGTCGACTCCTTTGTTATCGGCAGGCAAGGTGGTCAGTTTACGTGCCAAACAATTGGTTAACAATCTTCCCCCCTTTTCTTTTCCCTGCCATCGGGGGACAATGCGCGCCACCGCCAACCTTCCCGTCGAAACGGCATGATTATCAACACTGTTATCCTGCTACTGGGCCTCGGCCTGCTGGCCTGGAGTGCCGATCGCTTTGTCTACGGTGCTGCCGCGCTGGCCCGAAATGTTGGACTGCCTCCGCTGATTATCGGACTGACCATTGTTGCCATGGGGTCCTCGGCGCCGGAAGCGATGGTGGCGGCCAGTGCCGCCATGGACGGCCGCCTCGATACCGCCGTCGGCAACGTGGTGGGATCCAATATCGCCAACATCACCCTGATCCTCGGCGTAACCGCCCTGATACGTCCGCTACTGGTGGGCAGTTCAGCCCTGGTACGGGAGATGCCGCTGATGCTGGGGGCCAGCGTCCTGGCCGGTTACCTCATGAATGACCTGCAGCTCTCCCGACTCGACGGTTTGCTGCTGGCGCTGGCCTTCGCCGTGGTGATGGCCATCCTGGTGATCGCCGCGCTGCGCAACCGCGACAGCACCGACCCCCTGATCCAGGAGAGCGATGACGAGATCCCCATCGGTGTCCCTAACAGCCACGCTCTGGGCTGGCTGGCACTGGGCATGATACTGCTGCCGCTGGCCGCGGAACTGATGGTGAGCAACGCCGTTATCATCGCCAAGCATTTTGGTCTTTCGGACCTGGTGATTGGCCTGACCATCATCGCCGTCGGAACCAGCCTGCCAGAGCTGGCCGCGAGCTTGGCGGGACTGGCCAAGAATGAAGATGACTTGGTGATCGGTAATGTCGTCGGCTCCAACTTGTTTAATATCCTGGCTGTTCTGGCGATCCCCGCCCTCATTGCCCCCGGAGCATTGGATCCCGCTGCCGCTGGGCGGGACTTCTACTTCATGCTGGCTACCAGCTTGGCACCTCTGCTGTTACTCTTGCTCAAACGCCGTCGCATCATAGGGCGATGGGCTGGTGCGACGTTACTTAGCGCCTTTATTCTCTATCAATACAGTCTATTTGCAGCATGATCCCTAGGAGAGACGATGTCTGACGCCTCACAGTGGCATCAATGGGCCAAACGGGTCATCGAGATCGAAGCCCAGGCCGTGCACAATCTGCATACCTTTATCAATGATCAGTTCGTAGCCGCCTGCGAAACCCTGCTCGCCTGCAAGGGCAAGGTGGTGGTGATGGGCATGGGCAAGTCCGGCCATATCGGTAACAAGATCGCCGCAACCCTGGCCAGTACCGGCACCCCGGCCTTTTTCGTCCACCCCGGCGAAGCCAGCCACGGTGATCTCGGCATGCTTGCCCCCCAGGATGTGGTGATCGCCATCTCCAACTCCGGCGAAGCGCATGAGATTCTGACCCTGATGCCGGTGATCAAGCGCCTGGGTATCCCCGTGATCGCCATGACAGGCAAGCCGGAGTCGAGCATGGCCAAACTCGCCCGGCACCACCTCTGCATCACCGTCGCCGAGGAAGCCTGCCCGCTGGGTCTGGCCCCAACCTCCTCCACCACCGCGACACTGGTGATGGGGGATGCCCTGGCGGTCTCCCTGTTGCAGGCCCGTGGGTTTACCGTCGACGACTTCGCCCTCTCCCATCCTGGTGGGGCATTGGGACGCAAGCTGCTACTGCGGGTGTCAGACTTGATGCACAGCGGCGAGCGCCTGCCCCAGGTAAAGGAACAGGTGACCATCTCGGAAGCGCTGCTGGAGATCTCCGCCAAGGGGCTGGGAATGACCGCGGTGGTCGACGACGCCGGCAGACTAAGCGGGATCTTTACCGATGGCGATCTGCGCCGGGTGCTGGATGCCCGTGTCGATATCCACAGCACCGCCATCGGCGAGGTGATGAGTCGTCACCCGGTCACCATCGCCAGCCATGTCCTGGCTGCTGAGGCACTGCAACTGATGGAATCGCGTAAAATTAATGGCCTTATCACTCTGGATGTTGACGGCAAACCGGAAGGGGCGCTCAATATGATGGATATGCTGAAAGCGGGAGTCTTGTAATGGAACCCATTGTTACCCTCTATGGCCCGGTCAGCGCCGACATTCTGGCGCGGGCAGAGTCGATCCGTCTGCTGATCTGTGACGTCGACGGCGTCTTCTCCGATGGCCGTATCTACCTGGGCAATGATGGCGAGGAGCTCAAGGCGTTCCACACCCGCGACGGCTACGGTGTTAAGGCGATACAGCATGCCGGCATCCCGGTGGCGGTAATCACCGGACGACGCTCCACCATCGTCCAACAGCGGATGTCCGCGCTGGGGGTGCAGCAGATCATCCAAGGATGCGAGGACAAGCTCTCCGCTTATGAGACCCTCAAGCAACAACTGGGTGTGGAGGACGAGCAGTGCGCCTACATTGGCGATGACCTGGTCGACCTACCCGTCATGCAGCAGGTTGGACTCGCGGTGGCGGTTCAGGATGCACACCCTGCGCTGCGTCCCCATGCCCACTACCTGACCCAGCTGCCCGGAGGCTTCGGCGCCGTCCGTGAGCTCTGCGATCTGCTGCTCCAAGCCCAAGGCAAACTGGCCGACGCCAAGGGCATGTCCGTATGAAGCGAGAGCTGCTGGCCGGGCTGCTGCTGTTGACCATGGCCGCCGGTCTCTACTGGCGCTCCCTCAATACGGGCAGCGACCAGACGGTGCTCAGCCCGGAAACCGAACCCGACTTCATCGCTCGAAGTCTGCGCACCCGCGCCTACGACAGCAGCGGCCGACTCAATGCGGAGATCGCAGCCGACCAAATGCAGCATTTCCAGGATGACGCCTTGACCGAGTTCGCCCGACCCGTGTACCTGCTCTACCCAGAGGGGGGCGATGGTGTCTGGAAGATCCAGTCCGAGGCCGGTCAGCTTCAACAGAACCGCTACCTTTTACTGGAGCAGGAGGTGGTGGTCACCGCCATCGAACCCGGTGAGCCGCTGCAAACCATCCATACTGACCAGCTGGCACTGGACCTGGAAACCATGGTCATGACCACCGAATCCATGATTCGCGCAGAGGGTAACACCTTTACCTTGCAAGCCAGGGGCCTCTGGGCGGATCTCAATACAAACCGGATCGAACTCAAAGACAGGGTAAGCGCTACCTATGAAGTGCAATAAACTGATTTTACTGGGCTTGTTAGCCTTGGCTCCGCAAACCTTGGCTTCCGAGGCCGATTTTACCCAGCCGGTCAAAGTGACCGCTAACAGCTCCAGTGGCGACTTCACCAACCGGGTACTTGAGTATCGGGACAACGTGGTGATCGTCCAGGGCAGCCTGCGCATCGAGGCGGACCGCCTGATACTTGAGTCCTCGGAGGACAAAAGCCGCCAGGTAATGATCGCCACCGGCAACCCGGCCACCTACGAGCAAGTGATGGAGAACGGCCTGATGGCCCGGGCCGAGGCCCGAGAGATCCGCTACGACGTCAATACCCAGCTGTTGACCATGAGCGGCAACGCGCAACTGAGCCAGGCAGATAGCCTGGT
This sequence comes from Ferrimonas gelatinilytica, assembly GCF_039544205.1. Taxonomy (NCBI): domain Bacteria; kingdom Pseudomonadati; phylum Pseudomonadota; class Gammaproteobacteria; order Alteromonadales; family Ferrimonadaceae; genus Ferrimonas; species Ferrimonas gelatinilytica. The sequence continues at coordinate 54,339 of NZ_BAABLF010000029.1, forward strand.
GCGGGGCGAAACCATCAGTTACAACGCCCGGCTACAGCGCCTGACCGCCGAGGGCAGCAAAGATGAACAGATCACCACCATCTTCATGCCCAAAGAGGAAAAAAAGGTAGAGCCGGAGCCGGAAGCTCCAGCGCCAGCGCCAGCGCAGGAGCCTCAACCATGACCGAGAGCGTGCTCAAGGCTGAACAACTGGCCAAAAGTTACAACGGTCGTCAGGTCGTCAAGAGCGTCGGTCTGGAGGTGAAAACCGGGCAGATCGTCGGCCTCCTCGGCCCCAACGGGGCGGGGAAAACGACGACCTTCTACATGGTGGTGGGGCTGGTGCAGAACGACAAGGGACGTATTCAGATCGATGATCGTGACATCACCCTGCTGCCCATGCACTCCCGGGCCCGCCAGGGGATCGGTTACCTCCCACAGGAGGCCTCCATTTTCCGCAAGCTGAGTGTCTACGACAACCTGATGGCGGTCCTGCAAACCCGCAAGGAGCTGTCGAAACAGGAGCGGGAACACAAGCTGGAGCAGCTGTTGGAGGAGTTCAACATCACCCATATTCGTGACAGCCTCGGCATGAGCCTGTCCGGTGGTGAGCGTCGTCGGGTGGAGATCGCCCGAGCCCTAGCAGCGGACCCCAAGTTTATCCTTCTCGATGAGCCCTTTGCCGGGGTAGACCCTATCTCGGTTATCGATATCAAGAAGATCATCGAACACCTCAAGGAGCGGGGCCTAGGTGTCTTGATCACCGACCACAATGTGCGCGAAACTCTGGATGTGTGCGAATACGCTTACATCGTCAGCCACGGGGAGATGATCGCACAGGGCGCACCGGAAGCGGTGCTCAACAACAAACTGGTTCGCTCGGTGTACCTCGGCGACCAGTTCAAGCTCTGACCGTCCGGCTAAAGCGGGACTTACGACACAAGGATTGGGCATTACCTCGATGAAGACGTCACTGCAGCTGAAGCTGGGGCAACACCTGACCATGACGCCCCAATTGCAGCAGGCGATACGCCTGCTGCAGCTGTCGACGCTGGATCTGCAACAGGAGATCCAGGAAGCACTTGAGGCCAATCCCCTGCTGGAGCAGGTTGATGAGTTTGAAGGTCAGGATGCGGAGGTGCCGGAAGCTGCCCCGAAGGAGCGCTCGGAAATGGAAACCGGCGAGGCGATGAGCCAAACCGAGATGACCGATGACCTGCCGCTGGACAGCACCTGGGACGATGTCTACAGTGCCGCGCCTGCCGCCCCCGCCGGGCCGGTGCGCGACGACGATGAGAATCTCTACCAGGGGGAAACCCACGAAGACCTGCACAGCCATCTGCTCTGGCAGATGGAGCTCACCCCGATGACTGATCGGGATCGTGCCATCGCCACCACCATCATCGACGCCATTGACGAGCATGGCTATCTCACTGTTGATATCGAAGAGGTGCAAGAAGCGCAGGGCCTGGATGATATCGACCTGGACGAGGTCGTGGCGGTACTCAAGCGTGTCCAGCAGTTCGATCCTATCGGCTGTGGCGCGCGGGATCCGGCAGAGTGCCTGCTGGTCCAGTTGGCCCAGTTCGATCCCAAAACCCCCTGGCGCAGCGAAGCGATCAGCCTGCTCAACGACCATATGGACCTGCTGGGCAACCGCGACTTTCGAACCCTCCTGCGGCGCACTAAACTCAAAGAAGATGAGTTAAGGGCCGCCATGGAACTGATCCAATCTCTCAACCCCCGTCCAGGCAGCGCGATCTCCGCCAGCGCGAGCGAGTATGTGATACCGGACGTTTCCGTTAGCAAGAAACAGGGACGCTGGGTGGTGGAACTCAACCCGGATTCGGTCCCAAAGATCCGTATCAACGAACAGTACGCCGCCCTCTCAAAAGGGGCCAGAAACAATGGCGACAGTCAGTTTGTTCGCGGTCACTTGCAGGATGCCAAGTGGTTCATCAAGAGCCTGGAGAGCCGCAATGAGACATTAATGAAGGTGGCGAACTGCATCGTCCAGTTTCAGCAAGGATTTCTTGAGTATGGTGACGAAGCGATGAAGCCCATGGTCCTCAATGACGTCGCCGAAGCGGTGGAGATGCACGAGTCCACCATCTCCCGGGTCACTACACAGAAATTCATGCATACCCCTCGAGGGGTGTACGAACTGAAATACTTTTTCTCCAGTCACGTCAGTACGGACAGTGGCGGTGAGTGTTCCTCCACCGCCATCCGCGCACTGATCAAAAAACTGGTGGCCGCCGAGAGTCCCAAAAAGCCCCTCAGCGACAGCAAGATGGCTCAGCTTCTCGCGGAGCAGGGGATCCAGGTAGCACGGCGAACCATCGCCAAATACCGGGAAGCCCTCTCCATCCCCCCGTCAAACCAGCGCAAAGTACTGTAACAGAGCGCAATGGAGGCTTACTTATGCAGATCAATCTTACCGGGCACCACATCGAACTGACCGACGCCTTGAGAAACTATGTGCATGAAAAGTTTGAGCGACTAGAACGGCATTTTGATCACATCAACAATGTCCACGTGATCCTGAATGTACAGAAGCTGCAGCAGATCGCCGAAGCCAAGCTCCATGTCAACGGTGGGGAGGTGTTTGCCACCCATGAGCACGAAAACATGTACGCGGCCATCGATGGTCTGGTGGATAAGCTTGACCGCCAAGTGATTAAGCACAAAGAGAAAATTTCCAGACACTAATGGAAATCACGCAACTCCTGACGCCGGAGCGCACCCACTGTGCTGCGCCCGGCCTTAGCAAGAAACGGGCACTGGAGATGATCAGTGATTTGGCTGCTCGCCAGTGCCCGGATCTCCCCCAACATGAACTGTTTGAGAGCCTGTTAGCCCGGGAAAAAGTGGGCAGCACCGGAATCGGCAACGGCATCGCCCTGCCCCACGGTCGCCTCGAACGGATCACCACTCCCATCGCCGTGCTGCTCAAAACCGAGGAGCCGATCCCCTTCGATGCCATCGATGGCAAGCCGGTCGACCTGCTGTTTGCCCTCTTTGTTCCGGAGCAGGATCATCAGGCCCACTTGTCAACGTTGCGCACTGTGGCGGCCCTGCTCAGCCAGAAGGAGCTTTGTCGGGCGATGCGCAAAACCTGTAATGATCGAGAACTCTATGAGCTGCTAACCCAGTGAAGTTAATCATCCTCTCCGGCCGCTCCGGCGCCGGTAAAACCGTCGCCCTACACATACTCGAAGATCTCGGCTTTTACTGCGTCGACAACCTGCCACTGGAGTTGCTCCCACAGCTGCTGCGAACGCAACAGGGGCGCAGCAAGGAGGTCGCGGTCAGCCTCGACATTCGCAATCTGCCGCTGGAGAAGATCGACATCCCCCATCTTCGAGGCCAGCTCGACAGCAACATCGATCTGCAGCTGTTCTATCTCGATGCCGGCGATGATCACCTGCTGAAGCGCTACAGCGAAACCCGGCGAATGCACCCCCTGTCGCGGGATGGTCGCCCCCTGGCCGAGGCGATCGCCGAGGAACGGCGGTTGTTGGCGCCCTTGGCACAGAACTGCGATCACCACATCATTACCGACAACCTCTCCGTCTACCAGCTGGCGGACGAGCTGCGTAAACGTCTCAACGACGAGCAGGACACCATGCCGATGATGCTGGTGTTTGAGTCATTCGGCTTCAAGCACGGCATGCCCAAGCAGGCCGACTACCTGTTCGATGTTCGCTTCCTGCCCAACCCCCACTGGGAAGCGAGCCTGCGCCCATTGACCGGATTGGATCAGCCGGTCGCGGACTTCTTCCAACGGCACAACAGCGTGGCGCGCTTTATCGATCACACAGAGCGCTTTCTGCTCAACTGGCTACCGATGCTGGAGCGCAACAACCGCGCCTACCTGACCGTCGCCATCGGGTGTACCGGGGGCCAGCATCGCAGCGTCTACGTCGCCAAAGAGCTGGCACGGCGCTTCCGACGCCATCGCAAAGATGTGCAACTGCGTCACCGCGAACTGCCCGGGTCCTGAGATGCTGGAACGGGACGTTGAGGTGGTCAACCGTCTGGGCCTGCATGCCCGAGCCGCCACCCGGCTGGTACAACTGGCTGCCCAGTTCGACGCCCGGATCACGCTTCAGCAGGGGAAGGAGGTCGCCGAGGCGGATAGTGTCTTGGGGATCCTGCTGTTGCAGGGTAACCAGGGCAAACGGGTCAAGGTCCGCTGCGAGGGCCCCCAGGCAGCCGAGGCCCTGGAAGCGGTATGTGAACTGTTCGCCGCCCGCTTCGATGAACAGGAGTAAAAAACCGTAGCCCAGGCTTACTCCTGCAGTCGTAACCCCATTTTCAGGCCACTGAGCTGCCACAACCTTGCCAGCACCAGCATCGGCAGGTTCAACAGCAAGAGTAACCACCACTCAAACCCGTTCTCCAACCGCTCATACCCCTCACCAAGCCAAGCCGCCAGCGCTACCGACAACAGGGCCACCACCAGGGTCAGGGTGCTTAACCACAGCAGCCCAAGCCCAGCACCATGCCAGCGTTCGGTCCGATAGAGCCCATCGGCCACCACCACCTGCAGGGTAAAGGTCATAAACAGGAACAGGGCGATGCCATTGCGACGCAGCACCGGGTAGTAGCCGGTGCTGTGGCCCAGTGTCAGGGCATAGAGCATCAAGGCAGCGGAGCCAAGCAGGGCCACCAGTAACCAGGCACGGTGACGGCCCTGGCCCAACAGCGCCAGCCATTGCCAGCAGAGCCCCCAGAAGAGAAACAGCAGCAGGGTGGTCGGCAACATACCAGCCTTGAAAAGGAAATAGGCAACCCCGTGGCGCCCCGTATTGCTGATGCTCACGCAATCCACACCATAGGGATTGCAGGGTTCGATGTAGCCAAGGAGGATACTCAGGCCCCAACAAAGGTGGGTTGTCAGCAGCGGCAGCAGCGCCGTCACATACCCCAGGGTGTGTATAGAGAGCGCGGGCATCATCCCCTCTTCGTTGCGCGGCCCAACTTCACTCAAACCCGCGGGCCAGCGATAAGTTCAGTCACCATAGTTTAATGCACTGCCGTCACCACGATCCGGTAACGGCAGAGGACACAGGGAGAGGTGCAGGATGAGTAAAAAGAGGATAGCTCGGCTTGGAAAGGGGTTAGCCATACTTTGGCTGGCACTGGGCGTGTTACCGAACTCGCTCCAGGCGGTCGAAAACCGGTTACACAGTGCTCGTTGTGGCACGGACCTGGTGAAGCTGGGCGACAGTCGGGCCACCCTGCTGGCCCACTGCGGACGACCACTGGAATCCCTCAGCGTCGGCCGTGGTGCCCGGGAGTATCACTTCAGGCAGGAGCGCTCAGGCCCCACCACCATTTTTCGCATTCGCGACGGGCGGGTCATTGAGATCCGCCAAATTCGCCGGCTCTAGGACGCCCCTTCGAACCGTTCTGAGCCCGCCCCAGCCATAGGCGGGGCCTCAATCCCGGTGGGCGCCTCAGGATTCCTCAGTTCGGCGCTGCTTGCCAAGTCCACGCACAAAGTTGCGCAGCAACTGATCACCACAGGCCTGATAGTTACGGTGGTCCGGACTGCGGAACAGGGCCGAAAGCTCAGACTTGGAGATGCGGAAGCCCGCCAGCTTGAGGATGGCGATGATATCGTCATCCTTGAGCGTCAGCGCGATACGCAGCTTACGAAGGATCTCATTGTTACTCAACCGCGCCTTGGGCCCCAACAACTGTGGCTCCCGCCCCGGCTGCACCCCACGGTTGCGGATGATCAGCCCGTCGAGGAAGGCGGCCAGGGTACGATCCCGGCAGAGTACGAACCCCGCCTCCTCCTCGCGCTTAAGCATGGCGTCCAGCTCCTCCTTGGTGATGGGGTATTGCATCAGGGCAAACACCGCGATCACATCCGGATTATTGAACTTAAGGGCGTAGCGCAGTTGACGCAGCAGATCGTTATTGAGCATGGGATGACCTTTAGCAAAGAGAGGGCGGCAAGTTTACGCAGCCAGGCGCCTCGGTGCCACTCCTCCGAGACAAGAGCAACGTGCCTTGTCATCGAAAACGTTACGAGCCCTCACCACCGGGGCTCGTTTGGGCAAACATTGCGGCTTCAGTTGCCGGCGATCTTCATCGACTCCAGCAGGATCGGGCCGGCGGCGATGGAGTGGCGAGGATCGATATCTGAGCCCATGGCCACCATGTCGCGGTACATGGTCTTTAGGTTTCCGGCGATGGTGATCTCATGCACCGGATATTGGATCTCCCCGTTTTCAACCCAGAAGCCTGCGGCACCGCGGGAGTAGTCGCCGGTCACCCCATTGACCCCCTGCCCCATCAGTTCGGTCACATAGAGACCAGTGCCCAGCTGTCTGAGCATGGCCGCCAGGTCGCCTCCGTTGCGGGACAACTGCCAGTTGTAGATCCCACCGGCATGGCCGGTATTGGCCAGTCCGAGTCGTCGGGCGGAGTAGGCCGTGAGCAGGTAGCTCTTCAGGACCCCATCCTGAACAATCTCCCGGTCGCGGGTGGCGACCCCCTCACCATCAAAGGGGGACGACGCCAGGGCACCGGGAAGGTGAGGCCGCTCCGAGATCTGGAACCAGCGCGGGAAGATCTCGCTGTCCAGACTGTCCTTTAGGAAGCTGGCATTGCGGTAGAGGCTGGCGCCGCTGATGGCGCCAATCAGGTGTCCGATCAGCCCCACCGACTGCGCCGCATTGAACAGCACCGGCACCGTGCAGGTATCAATTTTTCGGGCGCCGAGACGTGCTGCCGTATCCACTCCGGCCTGGTGGCCAATCGCTTCCGGCTCAGGCAGATCGGCAAAGCGTCGGGCGACACCATAATCGTAGTCCCGCTCCATGCCGTGCTGGTCCTGGCCGATCACCACTGCCGACAGGCTATGTCGGGAAGAGGGGTAACTGGCGATAAAACCGTGGCTATTGCCATACACCTTCAGCCCTTCATGGCTGTTGAAGCTGGCGCCATCGGAGTTGACGATGCGGGGATCCGACGCCAGCGCCGCGCGCTCAGCACGTGCCGCCAGCTCAACCGCCTGATGGGGGTCGAACGCCTCCGGGTGATACAGGTCCAGATCCGGCAACTGGGTTGGCATCAGGCCCGCGTCCGCCAGGCCGTTATGGCTGTCCGCCGTGGTCTGGTGGGCAATGGTGGCCGCCGCCTGAACCGCAGCCTGGATCGCCGGGGCGGACAGATCCGAGGTGGATGCATTGCCCTTGCGCCCATCCAGGTAGACCGAGATCCCCAGCGCGCCATCCTTGTTGAATTCGACGGTTTCCACTTCGCCCATCCGGGTCGATACGGAGAGGCCCTGCTGCTTCTGGATCGCCACTTCGGCACTGTCGACCCCTAACTTACGGGCCGATTCCAGGGCTTGGGCCACCGCCCCTTCCAACTCATCGCGCTGCTGCGCCAACTGCTCACTCATTGCTGCACTAGCTCGGTTAACAAGGTTACAAACGACAGGATAACAAAGTCCCTCGGGCAAACGGACCCCTTATTTGTCCCATCACTGACAGCACCGGCGGTTGAGGGTAAAATAGGGTTTTTACCCTGCGGAGCGCCTCATGGCCCAGTACGACGACTTTGATGACGATTTCATCAGCAAAACCCAGCTCAAGCGCGAAGCGGAGCAGCAACAGGCACTGGGGCTGGCGCTGATCAACCTCAACAAAGCGGAGCTGACCAAGATCCCACTGGATGAGGATCTCGCGGATGCCATCGAGCTGGCCCAGAAGATCCGCAATAAGCACGAAGCGTTTCGGCGCCAGGTTCAGTACATCGGTAAGTTGATGCGGGCGCGGGATCCGGAGCCTATCGAGGCGGCACTGGATCTGATCCGCAACAAGCACAATGCCCAGAATGCCCACTTCCATAAACTGGAGCAGCTACGGGACCAGCTGGTAAACGGCGATAACGAGGATCTCCGGGCGGCATTGCAGGCCCATCCACAGCTCGGTGAAGAGATCCAGCGGCTACGCCAGCTGGTTCGTCAGGCCAAGAAAGAGGTGAGCCAGAGCAAACCGCCCAAGTCCAGCCGGGAGCTGTTCAAACTGCTGCGGGAGCAGCTCGAGGAGTAATCGCCCTCGACGTAGAAACACGATCAAAAACGGGGCCGCCTGCGCAAGCAGGCGGCCCCGTCTCTATCAGGACGCTTCCGGCAGGGCACTGTCTGAGGGTACTTTCTCTTGCCGGCGGCGCCACAGCAGCACCGCCAGCAATCCCCAGGCCAGCACCTGGCCCCAGAGGGTCCACTGCAGTGCCAGTACGTCCTCCCCACCCAGCTTGGTCAGCTGGATCATCCCCTGCATCATCGCCTGGGAGGGCACTATCCCCCACAAGAGAGTCCAAACGGTCGGCATGCTTTCCACCGGCCAGACAAAACCGGCGGTGAACAGCAGTGGCATGGAGATCAACACCAACAGCTGCGCATAGCTATCCCGGTGGCGAAACAGAGACCCGAGCACCACGCCGAGCAGAAAGGTGGCCAGCCAGAATGGCAGCAGTAACGACAGCAGACTGAACAGGCTGCCCTGGAGAGCCACCTCGTACCCGGCCAGCAGAGGCCCCAGGTAGAGGAGGCTGGCCAGTACAAAAGGGGGGATCAACAGCGAAGCCATCACCGACAGACCAGCAGCAACCGGCATTCGCTGCCAGCTGCCCGGCCTGCGCTGCACCCGTATCACCGTCACGCCGACGCAGATCAACATGATCTGGTGCAGGATCAGCACGAAAAGTCCGGGCAGGATGTAATCGAGGTACCCCATCTTGAGGTTGCTCGCCGGCACCATGTTGAGTGTTACACCGCCCTGACGCGAGGAGGCGGGGTCCGCGCCGGCCATCATCCGCCGCGCCAGCTGAACCTGGCCGCCAAGCGAGAGGCTGGCCCGGGCCACCTGTTCGGCGATGGTGCCGTAGGAGAGGAAGTAGTGACCATCCGCTGCCGCCACGACGGTGGCACTGCCACCCCGTCGCAGTCGGGTTTCAAACCCGGCCGGGATCATCACCAGCCCCTTGCTCTGCCCGGCCAGCACCGCCTGCTGCGCATCACTCAGGCTCGTATTAGTGGCCACGAACTGGATCCCGGGGCTGGCTTGCAGCGCCCGCACCAGCTCACGACTGGTGCCGCTGTTGTCCTGGTCGATCAGCAGCACAGGCTGAGCACCGGCCACCTGGTGCAGGTAGGGCAGCGGGTAAACCAGGGCGTAGAGCATCAGGCCACCGAAAAAGGTGATCAACACGCCAGTGTCTCTCACCAAGGCGCGCGCCTGCAGCTGCCACAAGGCGATCCATCGGTTCATGCGCTGCGCCTCCACAACCAAACCAGCAGGGGCAGCAACATCATCAGTGGCCACAGCGCCAGCCAGTTGGCCTCACCCACACCACGGTAACTCTGCAGCAGCGGCAGGTAGTGGGTACTGGGAATCACCTGTCCCCACCACTGGGCCGCCATCGGCATATCGCCCTCCGGCATGGTGACCCCCATGTAGGTCATCGCCGGCGTCAGCAGCGCTGCGCCGACACTGACCAGCTGCTCCGCCTCCCGGCCGCTGCGCCGCAACAGCAGGGCAGCGGTGGTCACCGCCCCCATCACCGGCAGCAGCCCAAACCACAGCGGCCAGAGCGGGGTGCCGATTGGCAACATCAGCAGGGGAGAGAGTAGCCAGAGTCCTATTCCCGCCCAGCCCCACTGCCAGGCCAGCAGCAGCGGCAGGGCCCGGCGGGGACAGACACCCGGAGGGGGTCGCTGGTAGAAGTTGAGGACCGACAGCAGCACCAGGATCTGCCACACTGCCAACGCCAGGGGCGGCACCAGGAAGGCCGCGTAATCAAGGTTCTGATTGTTGAGGGCGGTCAATTGCACCTGGACCGGTGCCAACTGGGCGGGCTGTGCCGCCGCCGGCACCCCGGCCAGGTTCAACGACAGCGTCGCCTGCTGCGATAATCCCGATGCCAGCGCCTGCTGGAGTGGTGCCGACAGGCGCCGGGCCAGCAACAGGTACTGGCCGTTGTATCTCAGGTCCAGCACCAGAGGCTCACGACGAAACAGGGTCTCGCTGGCACCGACGGGGACCTGGATCAAGGCGTAGGCGGTGCCATTAGCCAGCATCGCCTTGCCCTCGGCCAGGGAGGTAACACTGTGAAGGCGAATCGCCGGGCTGGCCTGCAGCTGCCGGCCCAGCTGTCGGGACAGCGCGGAGTGATCCTGGTCCCACCAGGCCACCGGCAGCTCCACCGGGGTGCGGCTGGCAAAAATGGTGTAAAGCCCCCCCACCACCAGCAGGGGAGCCAGCAGGAGGATAAACCCCTGCCAGGGATCGCGTCGCAGCCAGGGGATCATTCTTCCGCCTTGTAGAGTACCGTCATCCCGGCCCGCAACCCCTCGATGGGCTCGCTAGGACGCAGCTCCACCTCGAAGGTGCGGAGGTCAAACTCCTGACCGCTCTCGGTGGCACGCCAAGTGGCAAAATCCCCCTGGACTGCGGTGTACGCCACGGTGAAGGGGTGAGTCTCACCCAGGGCAGGGACAGTGAGCATCAGCTCGCTGCCTTCGGCAAACTCCGACAGGCGATCCTCTCGAACCTGGAACAACGCCCAGGCATCGGAGAGATCGGTCAGGGTCATCACCGGGAAGCCCTGGGGCACCAGTTCGCCCTGGTGGAGCAGCACCTGGCTGATCTCACCGGCGCGGGGTGCCCGGATCTGAATATCACTCAGCACCGCCTGCACCTCCGCAAGCTGGGCCTGAGCCGCATCCGCCTGGCCCTGGGCCGCCTGCTTGGTTTCACTGCGCGCCCCCTCCTGGGCCATCTGGTACAGTGCTTCGGCGGCGCTGGCCTGGTGCTGGGCCGCCTGCCACTGGGCGTAGGCTTCATCCCGCTTCTGCCGGGCCAACACCCCCTCATCGAAGAGCGCCTGAATTCGTTCGTAGGTGGTCTGCGTCAGGTTCTCCGCCGCCAGGGCACGCTGCCAATCCTGGTAGGCGGCGTCGATCTGCTGCTGCCGCGCACCGCTGTCCGCCTCCTGTCGCATCGCATCGGCGGCGCTGGCCCCGGCTTGTGCCTGGCGAAAACGGGCTTCCAGCTCGGGGCTGTCGAGGCGGTACAGCTCCTGTCCCGCCTCCACCTGGTCTCCCCGGCGCACGTGCAGGGCGACCAGACGGCCCGCCGCCTTGGAGGAGATCTGGTATTGGCGGGCTTCAATCTGGCCCTGAAGCCACTGGGGTTGAGGCTGGTAGGCCCGGAACATGGCCCAGGCCGCCAGGGCGCCCAAAATGAGGAACGCCAACGAGGCGAGTGTCAGGGTCTTTTTCATTGCGCGATTTCCGATGCACTGATCTGGGAAAAGAAAGGCTCTATCTGGCCACTGAGGGACATCACCTGGGCCAACGCCTTGAGGTACTGGTAGCGGGAGAACGCCTGTCCCAACTGGGCAGCGGTCAGGCTTTGGTCCGCGTCCACCAGCTCCAGTGAGGTAGCCAGTCCCTGGGAGAACGCCTCCTGGCGCAGGTGGCGATTCTCCTGCGCCAGCGCGATGGTGGCGTAGTAACTCTCGAACTGGTCCGCCGCCTGACGCATCGCCTCATGCTGGGACACCAGCAACAAACGCAGGTCCTGCTCCGCCTGGGCGCGACGATGACGGGCTTCCAACTCGGCGCTGCGTGCTGCCTTGACCCGATCTCGGCGACCATCGTTGGTCACCAACGGCATGGTGAAGCGCACCCCCACCATCCACTCCGGCTCCAGATCCGACAGCAGGCTGTCATCCTCCAGCAGGGTGTAGGTACCGAAGAGACCCAGCTCCGGCTTGTAGCGTCCCTTTTCGGCCTTGATCGCCCCCTGGGCCTGACGCTCCTTGGCATCAAACAGCTTCAGAGCCGGATGGGTCTCCACCAGTGCCTGTTCCAGGGGCGCCACCGGTGGCACCGACAAACGTTCTGCACCGTAGATCATCGGCTCGCCCCCCTCCTGGCGTAACAGGCTGGCCAGGGCACGCTGGGCGATACGAAGTTCACTGTCGGCCTGACGTGCAGCTACCTGGGCCTGCTCCAGTGCCACTTCGGCATTGAGTCGCTCTACCCGCGCAATCTGCCCCTGCTCCTCCAACAAACGGGCGTTGCGGGCATGGGATCGGCGAGCCGTCACCTGGGCCTGGCGCAGCTGCGCGTTCTGTTTCGCCAGCAGCACCCCGTAATAACGCTCCACCAACAGGTTAAACTGCTCCCGACGACGGATCTCCAGCTGCTGTTTCTGCGCTTCCATCTCCGCCTGCTTCACCGCCTGGGCAGCATCAATACGGCCACCGGCATAGAGTGGCCACTGGCCCCTCAGAGAGGTTCGGTAGATAGAGCGTTCGGTCAGGTTGACCGGACTGATCAGCCCGGGAGGCAGGATACTGGGTAAGGTACCGCTGAGATCCAGAGAGACGGGCTGATCCAAGTAGAGGTAGGTGGCCCCCAGAGAGAGGCTGGGGCCCCCCAGCGCGTCGGCCGCTTGCCGCTCACTCTCGGCACGGCGGCTCGCTTCACGCTCCGCCTGCAGGGCGGCGCTGTCGCTGTCCAGGTGCTGCCACGCCTCCAGCAGCGACAGTGGTGCCGCTGCAAGCCCCAAGGGCCAATACGCCACGGCGCACAACGTCAACGAGCCCAACCAGCCTCGCCACGATCCTGTCATTTTCCCCGAGGCCCTGTGACTTGAGGGGGGACGCTCATATTGCCGGCTTACCGGCTTGACGGTCTCGATCTCGATGGGACTCTCCCGTGGAATCATCAAAGAATAAATTAGAGTAATTGCTCTAGGCATTCTAACAGCGCACAAGAGTGACGCCAAACCCTAAGAATAAAAGTAGGAGAGTTGACGTACTTACGTCGTAATCTCGCCCGTCGTTCAGGGCAGATCCGGTCAACGCCTCCATCAGCTACGGGCAAGCAAAGCCTGGCCTCGGCCCGGGCACCACCCCCGAATGCGCCAATCCAGAAGCACGGGGCACTGCCGACGAGATACAGGCAAACAGGCGCTACTTGTGGGTGGTCATACAAACCCTCTTGGCTCAACTTGGTTTCCGCCACACCGATAAGCGCGGTGAACACCTGTAACCGGTATAAAAAGGTCTTGGGGTATTTAACGGTTGAACTGACTCGATAGACCGATGTTCAGAGCCTGACCTGAAGCCAGGGGAAAATCCGAGGGGTAAACGCGAAGAGAGAATGCCACAGCCTCAAAGGGCAAGCGTGAGGGAAAATGGCGCTTGGAGGCAAAGCGAGTCGTCCTCGTGTTGCCGTCGCCTTAGGCGTAACCACCTTCAGAGGCGGGAGAGTGCCCCGAAAAAAACGCGAAGAACCAAAAAAAGCGGGCCAGGAGTCTCTCCTGGCCCGCTCGTGGGCTGGCTAAATTCCGCCCAGGCTACTGGGTGCCGCCGACGGTGAGACGATCCAGCTTCAGGGTGGGCTGACCAACGCCCACCGGGACACTCTGCCCATCCTTACCGCAGACTCCCACCCCCTGGTCCAGCGCCAAGTCGTTGCCTACCATGGAGATGGTCTGCATCGCCTCCGGACCGTTGCCGATCAGAGTAGCCCCCTTGACCGGCTTCACCAGCTTACCATCTTCGATCAGATAGGCCTCCGAAGCGGAGAACACGAACTTGCCCGAGGTGATATCCACCTGGCCACCGCCGAAGTTCGGGGCGTAGAGGCCACGTTTCACCGACGCGATGATCGCCTCTGGGCTGTGCTCTCCGGCCAGCATGTAGGTGTTGGTCATCCGCGGCATCGGCAGGTGGGCGTAGGACTCCCGACGGCCATTGCCGGTCGGGGCCACGCCCATCAGCCGGGCATTCAACTTATCCTGCATGTACCCTTTGAGGATTCCGTTCTCAATCAGCACGTTGCACTGGCTGGGTGTCCCTTCATCATCCACAGTCAGGCTACCGCGGCGATCGCTCAGGGTACCGTCATCCACCACAGTGCAGTGAGGCGACGCCACCCGCTCACCGATGCGACCACTGAACAGACTGGAGCCCTTACGATTGAAGTCGCCCTCCAGGCCATGGCCTACGGCCTCGTGCAGCAGCACGCCGGGCCAGCCATTGCCCAGCACCACCGGCATCTCCCCTGCCGGGGCATCCCCCGCTTCGAGGTTCACCTGGCCCTGGCGCACCGCCTCGCGGCACAGGGAGAACACCTTGAGTTTGCCCTCAACATCCAGCTCCAGCAGGCAATCATAGCCATGACGCCCACCCATGCCACTGGCCCCCCGTTCGCGGCGATCCCCTTCGGTCATGATCACCGAACAGTTCAGGCGCACCAGGGGCCGCACATCGGCTGCCAGGGTACCATCGGAAGCGGCTACCAGGATCTCCTCGTAAACACCCGAAAGGCTGACCACTACCTGGGTAACACGGGGATCCAGTCCCCGGGTATAAGTGTCCATTTCTCGAAGCAGGCCCAGCTTGGCATCGGTGGCCAGGGAGGCGATGGGATCGAGACCGGCATAGCGGATGGGCGCCGTGCGGCGGGTCAACGCCTGCACCTTACCCTCTCCCCCGGCCGCGGCAATGCCGCGGGCAGCGTCGGCGGACTGCTTGAGCGCCAAGGGGCTCAATTCGTCGGCATAGGCAAAGCCGGTTTTTTCCCCGTCGATGGCGCGAACACCCAGCCCCTGCTCGATGTTGAAACTGCCCTCTTTGACGATGCCATCCTCCAGCACCCAGCTTTCGTGGCGACTGGACTGCAGGTAGATGTCGGCATAGTCCAGTTTGTGCCGGTGTAAGCCCGCCAGCGCCCTCTCCAGCGCTTCAGGGCTCAACTGGGCCGGCTCCAGCATGGTGGCGGATACGGTCTCAAAACTCATAGGATCTCGTTCTCATCGTTGTCACCCCCACCCGCATGGCGGCGGTGTTGCTGCACCGGGATCGCATCCCGGGCCTGTGTGATCAATTCTGGGTCCAGCTTAACACTGATCCGCCCCGGCTCCTCCCCCCCATCGGCGATCACCCGCCCCCAGGGGTCCACCACCAGGCTGTGGCCCCAGGTGCGGCGTCCATCCCTATGAACACCACACTGGTTCGCGGCCAAAAGGTAACACTGGGATTCGATAGCCCGGGCCCGAACCAGCACCTCCCAGTGGGCCTGACCCGTGTTGTAGGTGAAGGCACTGGGCAGCGCAATAATCTCCGCCCCAAGCTCGACCAGTGCAGTAAAAAGTTCCGGGAAGCGCAGATCGTAACAGACCGCCCAGCCAAGGCGACCAAAGGGGGTATCGACCACGCGGACCCCATCGCCAGGGCAGGTGTGGGCACTCTCGTGGTAGCTTTTGCCATCCCCGACCTTGGCGTCGAACATATGGATCTTGTCGTAGCGACCCAGGCGGGTGCCGTCAGGGCCATAGAGGCAGGAGGACGCATAGGCACGGCCATCGCCGGCGGTGATAGGCAGGGTCCCCGCCAGCAGGTAGAGATCAAACTCCCGCGCCATCTGTGCCAGCGCCTGCTGATTGGGCCCCTCATCCGGCTCGGCAAACCGGTTCCAGGGGCCCGCCGCCATATGCAGACACGCCTCCGGCAGGATCACCAGCCGGGGGTCAGGGGTTCGAGCCAGACTCGCCAGTTGGCTCCGGACCCAGGCCAGATCCCGCTCCGGGCTGCCCTGGCTGTTCATCTGCAGCAGGTGACACTCCATCTTTCGCTCCTCCTTGTTCCGGGGCGTCCAGCGCCTCGTTCAACGCTTCCTGGACCGCCTTTGCCTTGGCGCCGGCATCCGCCTCACTGATTGCGGCGCCCGTGGCGGCCTCGGGCAGGGCGATCTCCCGCTTGGCCCGCTCTACCTCAACCAACTCTGGCTCATCCAGGGTCCCGGTCAGATGGTAACGCAAGCGGGTGATTACCTCGATCACCGGCTCCAGGAACTTGGAGACCGCGAAAGCCCCCAGTCCGACGGTCCAGGCGCCGGTGCTGAGAAACACCACGGCGGGGACATTGGAGGTCAAAGCCGGGCTGAAGGTGATCTGGTAATCCAGGGCGCGGGTGTTGAGATCGGTCTGACCGTTGATCCTCATGGTGCCCGCATTGGCGTCCATGACACTGTCGTCGGTCACCAGGACCCCCTGCTCAAACTGCAGGGTGCCTGCGAAACGGCGAAAGTGCATCCCCTTGGAGAAAACATCACTGAAGTCCAGCGACAGCCGCCGCATCAGGGACTCCAGGCTAAAGAGCGTCAGCAGACGGGCCCCCCGGTCTGAAACATCACTCATCCGTCCGTCGGTGATCTCGTAATCCAGCTCCCCCTCGAGGGTGGAGAGGTCACTCTGCCAGGGCGCACCAGGCCAGTGCAGATCGAAGTTCAACGCGGTCCTGGCATCCTCGATCACAGGGGTGAAACCAAACTGGCCGATCAACGCCCCCACATCCGGGCTGGTCACCTGACCCTCGAAACGGCTCTGCGTGGTTCCCTCCGTTTCGAACCAGCTGCCACTGCCGAGCAATTGATGACTGTCCTGCTGCAGGCTAAGGAGGGTGATCTCATAGGCGCCGGAGTCCCGGTGCCCCTGAAGCTGCGCCCGCCCCAAGGCGATACCGTTATAGGTCAGCGCTTCAACCGCCACATCCAGCGCCGGTACCTGGCCAATCATCCGCGGCAACGACAGGTCCGGATCACCGGGCTCCGGTTCGGCGCTGTTGAGGTGCAGATAGTCCGCCTGGATCTGCAGGCCAAGACCATGGTTTCCCTCCCCCACCAAAGCCTCACCACGCAGCCCTTCACTCTCCAGAGCGATGCCCCATCCATCCCGGTTCGGTTGCGCGGTCAGTGACCCTGAACCCAGAGACTGTTCCAGAAGACGCAGTTCATCCGCCCGGATCTGGATCCGATCCAGGGGCGGCAGCAGCGAGCGTCGGGCAGTATCATCCCGGGACGGAGCTTCGGCAAAAGCACGGATCAGGGGGTCATATTCCGACAGGTCTATCCGGGCGCTCTGCAGCGAGATCAACCCGCTATTGCGCTCGGCCGGTGTGGGCTCAGCCTGGTCCAGGGCCAGGTGGTAGCGATCAAATCCCGCGCCGTCGGCATAGCTGAGATCCCCGATAAAATGGGCCCGCTCCGCAAGTTGCAGATACAGCTCGCTGCCCTCCTTGTCACCGGTCAGCGCCAGCGTCGCCGACCAGGGCTGATCCGACTCCTTGTAGAGAACGCCGGGCAGCCCCAGCTTCAACCCGGTCAGCTCAGAGTGGATCTCGGCCTGGTAGTCGAGGCTTTCCGAGCCCAAGCGTAGGGCCAACTGGCCATCGAGACGGGTGCCCCCGGTGATAAAGGGGTCCAGCGGCGTCTGCAAGGCGGGCGGGATCCGCTGCTGCTGCCAATGGCTGGTAAAGTCGATGTCGATGCCGTAGTCCTCCCCCCGGGATCCCCCCCGCAGGGCCAGCTCCGTGGGCTGGTTGTAGATCCGGGCCATCAGCGCATCCGCCTCGATATCACTGTTGCTAAAGCGCAGCTCACCCCGCACCTGCTCAAGATCCAGGTCCAGGGTGCTCAGGTGCACCGGCGTGTCCCAAAACGCCAACCGCCCCTTGACCACGTTGGACTGATCCGCCACTTCGGAGCCCAGTGGAAAAGTCATATCCAGCGACAGCGGCACAGGGGCCTGGAGCTGAACCTGTTCCAGGGTACCCAGCACCGTCGGTGCCAGGAAGGTCCCCCCCAGCACCGCTTCAGCCATTGAGGGCTCCGCCAACAGGCTGCCCTCCACCGACAGGGTGGCACTACGGTCCAGAGTGGGGATCGTCACATGGGCCCCCTCGATAGTCACTCCGGCCAAGGTGGCACGCGCGACCTGCAGATCCATGCTCTCATTGGCAAAGCGGGCCATGAGGGTGGCGTCGGTCACCGCCGGCCACTGCTCGAGGAAATCAAACTCCAACCCCTCCAGGGTGAAACCGGCGAGGAAGCGCCCGCTGTCATCACGATAGGGGTAGCCCCCCAGCTCGCCGTGCCAGATCAGCTGCACATTGTCGCTGCGACCCGCCCGCAGTGCGCCGGCCAGGTACTCCGACAGCCCCTCGCCCATAGCACGACGGGGGAAGTAGTGTCCCGCCTCACCGGCCCGGTGCAGGGCGACCCGACTCATCAGTTGCAGGCGGCTGGCTCCCTCAGCGGGCAGTGCCAGCGCGGCACTGAGTTGCGCACTGAGATCATCGTTGGTCAGGGCGAGATCCGGGATCCGCAGCAGTGACTGCTCCGGCAGCCACTCTGCCGACAGCGACAACTTTGACAGCTGCAGCGGCTCTGGCCACTGTGCCGGCCAGTCCAGCGCCAGGGGCTGCGCCTCCAGGCTCAACCGGGTCCACTCCGGCTGCCAGTAAAGCTCACCGCTGAGGCCCTCGAGTCCGGGCAGTCCGGCGGCGGCCTCCCAGCCAAGCCCATCAAAGGGCAGCGTCAGCCGCCACTGCGATGCCTGCTGCTGCAGCTGCAAGGGGCCGAGCGTACCCTCCGCCGGGGTCGCCATCAGGGCCGCCAGCTGCTCCGCCGTCAGCCCCGGTGCCAATGCCAGCAAGGGTTGCAGGCCCCACAAGGGGAGCCGATCCAGCCAGAGACGCAGGTCGCCACTTTGATGGCGCAGGGCAAACGCACTTTGCGGCCACGCCACCCCATCGCTGACCAGCTGGAGCGCCTGGCTCTGCAGTTCACCGCCGCTTCCCACCGGGCGCCACTGCAGTCGGCCCTGTGAGATCGACAACTCATGGGTCTGCTCCTCCAGATGCCAGCTGAAACTGCTCCCATCCAGTTGAAGCTGGATCAAGCCGGGTCCCTCGGGGCCGATGCTGGCCCAGGCCTGCAGGTTGAGAACCCCTTCACTGTGATAGGGGTTCTCGTCCAGGCGACGGGCCAGCCAGTCCCCAAGATCCAGCTGTTCCGCGTTCAGGTAAGCCCGCCCCTTCAACCCCAGCGGATCGGCACTGGACAGTTCGATCGCCACCGTCAGTTGTTCATCGTCCCGCAGCGCTTCATCCAGGTAGATGTGCCCCACCCCGAGGTGACGCTGGCCACGGTTTTGCCACTTCAGCTCAGAGAGGTGTATCGGCGCCAGGGCATGACCCTGCCAGTTCAGGCGGGCGGAAACCGCTTCGATGCTCAGATCGCCCAGCTGGTAAAGGAAGAGGTCCCGTAGGGGGGTTAGCTTGCCCCACTCCATCTCGGGTTCGCCGCCCCCCTGAAGGTCAAGCTCAAGGTCCAGTCCCTGGATCCGGATCTGTTTAAGCTGGGGACTCAGAGTGGAGAGCGTGGCCCAAAAATCCAGCTGCAGCTCGATCTGGGCTACCGAGAACTCGGCATTCACGCCCTCCTGGGGAGGAAGACTCAGGCCCCGCAGGGTGAGATGGGGTCCGCCATGGGCCCAGCCGGCACCCAGGCTTTCCAGCGCCAGTTCAAGCTCAAGCCGCTGCTCGGCCCAGGAGAGAATTTCGCTGCGGATCCCATCCACCTGGGGCAGCAGGCTGCGCGCCAGGCTCATGGTGAGGGCCAAAACCGCCAGTGCCGCGACAAAACCGTACCAGCACCAACGGCCGACACGGCGGCACAGCGGCAATCCGATCACATCATCACCACATCAAACTTATCCTGGGCGTAGAGGGGCTCCGGCTTCACCTTGACTCGCTTACCCATAAACAGTTCCAGCTCGGCCAGGCTGTGGGCCTCGTCCCCCTCCAGCAGTGTCTGGACCGAGGGGGCGACATACACCACGAACTCATCAACGTCGTAGGCGCGATCCACCCGGATAATCTCCCGGTAGAGCTCATAGCAAACGGTTTCCGCGGTTTTCAACTGTCCGGTTCCCCGGCACGAGGGGCACTCACTGCACAGCACATGCTCCAGGCTCTCGCGGGTCCGCTTGCGGGTCATCTCCACCAGCCCCAGCTGGGAGATCCCACTGATGCTGCTCTTGACCCTGTCCTGGGCCAGGGCCAGTTCGAGGGAGTGCAGCACCCGCTGCTTATGCTCCTCGGTCATCATGTCGATGAAATCGATGATGATGATCCCACCCAGGTTACGCAGTCGCAGCTGCCGGGCGATCGCCTGGGTCGCTTCCTGGTTGGTGTTAAAGATGGTCTCTTCCAGATTGCGGTGGCCCACGAAGGCGCCGGTATTGATGTCGATGGTGGTCATCGCTTCGGTCTGATCGATGATCAGGTAACCGCCGGATTTCAGCTCTACCTTGCGCTGCAACGCACGCTGGATCTCATTCTCCACATCGAAAAGATCGAAGATCGGCACCGTCCCCCGGTAGAGCTCCACCACAGGCGCAACCTCCGGCATGAACTCACTGATGAACTCACTCAGAGCCTCGAACACCATCTGGGAGTCGGTCTGCACCTTGTCCAGAGTACCGGCAGCCATGTCACGGACGATACGCAGCGGCAGTGAGGGCTCCTCGTAGAGGCGCTGCACCGTTTTGCCGGGACGACGACGGCGCTCCAGCACCTTACGCCAGACCCTGCGCAGGAAGGCCGCATCGTGAGCCAGCTCCTCCTCGGAGGCGTTTTCCGCCGCGGTGCGAATAATGAAGCCACCGTCCCGATCCACGAACTGGCCAACGATATCCTTGAGTCGATCCCGCTCGGCGGGATCTTCCACTCGCTGTGAGACGCCCACATGAGAGGAACCCGGCATGAACACCAGGTAGCGGGAAGGCAGCGTGATGTCGGTGGTCAGTCGGGCGCCCTTGGTGCCCAGGGGGTCTTTAACCACCTGTACCATGATGTCCTGCCCCTGGCGGACCAGGGAGGCGATATCTTCAC
The DNA here is from genome assembly GCF_039544205.1 of Ferrimonas gelatinilytica. NCBI lineage: Bacteria > Pseudomonadati > Pseudomonadota > Gammaproteobacteria > Alteromonadales > Ferrimonadaceae > Ferrimonas > Ferrimonas gelatinilytica. Next base: position 75,102 of record NZ_BAABLF010000029.1, read on the forward strand.
TGCGAAACTGCTTGGCTTCGCTGACGTCGACACACTCGGTATGGGGAACGATGTCGGAGGCGTGGAGGAAGGCGGCCCGCTCATGGCCGATGTCGACAAAGGCGGCCTGCATCCCCGGCAATACCCGGGTGACCTTGCCGCGGTAGATGTTGCCGACGATACCCCGCTTGGTGCTGCGCTCAATATGCACCTCCTGCAGCATGCCATGTTCCACCAGCGCCACCCGGATCTCCGTGGGTGAGCTGTTGATCAGCAGTTCCGCGCTGACCCCCGAAAGGGTGGAAGAACGTCCTGCATGAGGCATCGACTTTACTCCGCTGTCATCTGTTCAATTAATTCCCGGGTCTCCACCAGCGGCAGACCCACCACGGCACTGTAGCTGCCCTCGATGGCCCGGACAAAGTTTCCGCCCAGGCCTTGGATGCCGTAGCCACCGGCCTTATCCGCAGGCTCTCCGGTACGCCAGTAGTCGAGCATCTGAGTCTCACTGAGGGGGCAGAAGATCACCTTGGTCGAGACCAGGGTATCCCGGCATCTCCCTGGCCCCGCCAGGGCAACGGCGGTCATCACCCGGTGGCTGCGGCCGGAAAGGGCACGCAACATCGCCAGCCCATCCGCTTGGTCCGCCGGCTTCCCCAGTAGCTGCCCATCCTGCACCACGATGGTGTCGGATCCCAGCACCCAACTGTCCGGCTCACACAGGGCCCGGCCGGCTTCGGCTTTCTCCCGGGCCATCCGGGCCACGTACGCCTCCGGCGTCTCAGCGGGCCGAGGCGTCTCATCAATGTCCGGCGCCACCACGGAGAAGCGATAACCCAGTTGGGCCAGCAGCGCCTGGCGGCGGGGCGAGGAGGAGGCCAAACACAGCTTCATGGCTACCTCACCCGGAACCGGCGGCGAACCCGGCCCAACAGCCAGTAGACCCAGGGCCAGAGCAGGGGTGTCACCAGCACCGGCCGGAAGTAGACCATATCAATATGCACCTTGGGGTTCGCCAGGTATTCCGCCCAAAACACCGTCAGGTGCAGGACCAACGAGAGGCTGGCGACAACCAGCACCTGATGGATAAGGGCAAAGTGGCGCAGCTTCTGGTACTGCATCGCCACCACGTAGGCCACGATGGAAAACGCCAGCCCCCGTACCCCCAAAGTTCCCCCGACCAGGATATCCAGCAGGACTCCGAGAAGGCAGGCGGAGAGGATGTTGAAGCGGTGGGGCATCACCAGCACCCAGTAAACCATCAACAGGAGTACCCAGTCCGGACGCCAGGAGATCAGCTCCTGCGGCAGCGGCATGACTTGCAACAGGGTCGCGGCCAACAGGGTTAGCCAGATCACCGGGCGGCCAACGGCTCTATCCATATTCATCCCTCCTCCTGGTTCCACAACAGCAGCAGGTAACGAATCCGGTCCAGATCCGCGATCGGCTCCGCCTTGACCAAGGCAAAGGCCTGACCGGCGATGCGATCGACCTGAGTGATCTTGGCCACCGGGTAGCCTTCGGGGAAACGTCCCCCAAGACCGGAGGTGTTCAGCAGATCCCCCACCTGGATATCGACGTTCATCGCCAGGTGAGGCAGTTCCAGCTCATTGCTGTGCCCGCTGCCGTGTGCCACCGCACGGATGTCATTGCGGGCGACACGCACCGGCACCGCATGGGTGAGGTCGGAGATCAGAAGCACCCGGGCGTTCGCCTGACTCACCTCGACCACCTGACCCACGACGCCGTTGTTATCCAGCACCGGCTGACCAACGTAGACCCCCTGCAGCGCCCCCTTGTCGATCAGCACCAGGTGCTTGAAGGGGTCTTGGTCCACCGCCATCACTTCCGCCACCATGCGGCGGGAGTCGAGGCTGGCGGGGGCATCCAGCAAACTGCGAAGACGCTGATTCTCCTGCTCCAGGTGTTCCATCCGCTGCAAACGCTCACTGATCAACAGCTGCTCCTGCTGCATCCGGCGATTCTGCTCCAGCAACTGTTGACGGCTGGAGAGATTCTCCGAGGTAATGTCGATCAGCATCGACGGCAGCGCCGCCATGTACTGCAACGGGCTCACCAAGGTCGCCAGGGCAGAACGCAACGGCGTCAGCTGCTGGTTAAAAATGATCAGGCCGAGAGACAGCAGTACCGCCATGGTTAGGCGGTACTGCGGTGAAAGTCCCCGGAGGAAAAACGGCTTCATCGCCTGTCAGGAGTCCTTATTCGTCGGAGAATAGATCACCGCCGTGCATGTCGATCATCTCCAACGCCTTGCCGCCACCACGGGCCACACAGGTCAGAGGATCATCGGCAATCACCACGGGGATCCCGGTCTCTTCCTGCAGCAGGCGATCCAGATCGCGCACCAGCGCACCACCACCGGTCAGCACCATGCCGCGCTCGGAGATGTCGGAAGCCAGTTCCGGCGGAGACTGCTCAAGGGCGGTCATCACTGCGGAGACGATGCCGGACAGGGGCTCCTGCAGGGCTTCGAGAATTTCGTTGGAGTTCAGGGTAAAGCTACGCGGCACCCCTTCGGCCAGGTTACGGCCGCGAACCTCGATCTCACGCACCTCGTCACCGGGGTACGCGGAACCGATCTCGTGCTTGATCCGCTCTGCGGTGGCTTCGCCAATCAGGCTGCCGTAGTTGCGGCGCACGTAGTTGACGATGGCCTCATCGAACTTGTCACCACCGATCCGCACGGAGGAGGAGTAGACCACCCCATTCAGAGAGATGATCGCCACCTCGGTGGTACCGCCACCGATATCCACCACCATGGAACCTGTGGCTTCGGAGACCGGCAGACCGGCACCGATGGCCGCGGCCATGGGCTCGTCAATCAAATACACTTCGCGGGCGCCCGCACCGGCAGCGGACTCCTTGATGGCGCGGCGCTCAACCTGGGTGGAACCGCAGGGTACGCAAACCAGCACACGGGGGCTGGGGCGGAAAACGCCGCTGTTGTGCACCTGCTTGATGAAGTGCTGAAGCATCTTCTCGGTGACGTAAAAATCAGCGATCACACCATCCTTCATCGGTCGGATGGCGGTGATGTTGCCGGGCGTCCGGCCCAACATCTGTTTGGCGTCATGGCCAACGGCAGCAACGCTTTTAGGTCCGGAAGCCCTTTCCTGACGGATCGCAACGACTGAAGGTTCGTTGAGAACGATACCCTGTTCTTTAACGTAAATCAGGGTGTTAGCAGTCCCCAGATCGATAGATAGGTCGTTGGAAAACAGACCACGAATTTTCTTAAACATGTACCAGACCCGTAAGTAGACACTGAGGGGAGGGGGGGAAATTGAGCACACTTTACCAACGCCCCATCGGTTCCACAAGCCAGTTCTGCTCTGGCTTGCGGGGGATCTGACCGGGTTCAAATAGCGTCAGGAAGTTGGCGTGAGCCGGAGAAGGGCAGCCGCGCTGCAATCACGGGTAAGATTAAGCCGCTCAGTTCTTTATCATACCGCCAAGCTCCCACTCTCACCCTAGGAGCAAGCGCTGCTTTTTTGTACGCAAGGATGCGCCCCCCCCCCGGTAAGAAAGCCGCTTCGCTGACTGGCAAAGCAAACCCCATCGCCCGCAGCTGCTCCTCGGGAAGAGCCGAGCCCCTTAGGCCGGGTAGGAACAACTGAGATCGGTGCAGAACCTGGTACAAGGGGTTAGCCGATCTTCCTACTCAACCCGCCTTGCGCCCGGTTGCAACCACGCTGCCCTGCAGGGCAGAGACGCCAAGCTGCAGTAAGCAGCGCCGCTCCGCCTCAGTCTGGACCCCTGCCGCCACCACCTGGATAGGATGGTGAGAGACCACCTGGCGCAGGCTGGTCACCACCAGCTGACTGTCCGGGCGCCGGTCAATTTGATGTACCAGACTGGGGTGCAGCTTGAGCCAGTGCAGGCTCAGGTCGTCGATATAGTGGGTGCCCTCGACGGTATAGCCCACCCCGTCCACAGACAGCTGGACCCCCATCTTTTGCCATTGCCTGAGTGTCGGGATCATCTGGTCGGCGTATTGCACCAGCTCACGCTCGTTCACCTCGATGATCAATTGACTACGGCGGGCCTGGTAGTTAGCCAGTAACATCTTGATTGACTTACCAAAACGGGGATGGATTACCGACTCGAATGGCAGGTTGACCGTCACAGGCTCGGGCCAGCCATGCTCCCGTTGCTGGCGCAGTGCCAGGGCCAGCAGCTCCCGATCGATCATCGGTAACAGTCCGCAGCGACGCGCCATGGGACGATAGAGCGAGGCCGCCAGCAACGTACCCTGGCCATCACGGATCTGGCTGACCATCTCCCGGGCAATCACCTTGCCCTCGGCGTTGACTACGTCCTCGAACTGAGGCAGGAAATCCCCACGCCGGATCGCTCCCTCCAGCAGGCTTCGCCAGCGCACGGAGCCCTGAGCCAGCTCCCTGTCCACCGCACCCTTGTCGTACATGAACCAGCCGCTCTCACCCTGAAGTTGGGCCGCTCTCAATGCCTGGTCCGCCTCCTCCAGCGCCTGCTCCAACGACTCTCCCTGAACGAAGTAGGCAGCCCCCAGATGGAGCAGGCGATCCCGTTCCACCTCGCCGGGCAGGCTCAGACGCCCGGCACTGCGATGTAACCGCGCCACCAGGGCATCCGCCTCTTTCAGGGGCAAGACCGGGACCACCAGCCCCAGCTGCAGCGCTTCCAGGCGGGCGAACACCGCATCCGGGTGAGCCATCAGTATCGGATCGCAGTGGTCAATGAATTCCTGCAGCAGCACCAGGCGACTCTGGCTATCCAGCGGCTCCAGGCCATCAAACTGCAGCAGGCAGAGCAGTCCATGACTGCTGAGCTGGTCATCCGGTGCCAAGGAGGCCAACCGGGACTCGAAAAACAGTCGATTGCCCAGCCCCAGCTCCGGATCCAGGCTGGCGTTAGCGCGGATCTGCCGATCCAGCTCCAGCTTGGCACTGCGCTCCCGGCGCCACTGTCGATGGAGTTTTTGCATCGCCCGCCCCACCACCAGGGGACGCTCTCCCCTGACCGGTGATCCTGCCGCCTCGTACTCCCCGTCGTTGATGCGGCGAGCCCGCAGTGCCAACAGCTCGACGCCGGCCATTTCGCCCCGCAACCAGCGTCGGCCGAAGAGCACCATCCCCAGCGCCATCATCAATCCGGCGCCCACCACCAACCACTCCGAACGGCTGAAGGTCGGCAGCAGTTGAGGCCGCTTCAGCGCCACCTTGAGGGTCAGGCCGTTATCGAGCTGACGGCGAAAGTGCATGGAGGGGCGCTCGAAATATTGCCGGGGCTGCCATCGAAACAGCTCTCTCTCCCCGCTGAGCAGGATAAAGCGATCCGCCTTAAGTCCCTCGAGCAGGTCCGGTAACCAGGCCTCCATCTGCTCCAGGGTCACCCCCCGCGCCGACTGGTCATTCATCAGTTTGACCAGAGCGTTCACCCGTACCTCTCGGTTATGGTTGCTGTGACTGTAACTGGCGGTCCAGGCGCTGATCAGCAAGCTGAGGGTGATGAAAAGCAGGGAGGTGATCCAAAACTGGATCAGTCTCTGGGTCTGGGTGCGGTTTTTTTTCATCCGGGCTCCTGCCGCCGATCCCTCGCCGAGGGGATCTTCTGTTCAGTTTTTCTCCACCTTGCCTTGCCGGCAGAGAAAGTCAATTGGTCAACGGAGGCTCAAAAACAGCAATCCCCGCCGAAGCGGGGATTGAGAGAGCGAACGGGAGCCAAGTCCTCAGAACGGGATGTCGTCGTCCCAGCCCTCATCCAGCTCCGGGGTGAAGCTCTGGTTCTGGTTCTGGTTCTGCTGAGGCTGGGCCGCCGGTTTCTGCTGTTGAGGCGCCGGAGCCGGTCGGCTCTGCTGGCCACCACCCTGACCGCCATAGTTCTGGCCGCCCTGAGGAGCGCCATAGTTCTGGCCCCCCTGCTGGCCACCTTGACCACCGTAATTCTGACCGCCCTGGTAACCGCCGGGCTGGCTGCCACCCTGACCGCCCTGGTAACCACTCTGGCCACCAAAGTTCTGGCCACCGCCCTGGCCGCCACGGCTGTCCAACATCTGCATCTCGTTGGCGACAATCTCGGTGGTGAAACGATCCTGGCCGTTGTTGTCCTGCCACTTGCGGGTCTGCAGCTTGCCTTCGATGTAGACCTTGGAGCCCTTCTTCAGGTACTCACCGGCGATCTCACCGAGGCGACGGAACAGCACCACCCGGTGCCACTCAGTCCGCTCCTGCTTCTGACCCTGCTGGTCTTTCCAGGACTCGGACGTTGCTACAGTAATGTTGGCTACGGCGTTGCCATTGGGCATGTAACGCACTTCCGGGTCTTGCCCGAGGTTGCCAACCAGGATCACTTTGTTGATGCCACCGGCCATCGATATCTCCAACGAGTTGCTCTGATTTATGACCGCACAGATTACCATAGGGGGCCGACTGGGATCACGCTCCTTTGTCTGCCCATTAAGTGACCAAATCGATCAAGCCGTTAATGCCGCTTTCGCCGCCTCGATATCGAAGGGATCCTCCACCTTGAGATAGGCCGCCTTTTGCTCCGGGATCAGCACCACCTCCACCACGCCAGGCAGTTCGGAGAGCTGCCCGGCCAGGCTCTGTGCCCGGGCGGGATCGTAAAGCGGCGCATCCAGGGTCACGCTACGTACCTTGCGCGGCTCCTGCATCCCCCACATCAGGACAAACCAGAGGGCGATGGCGCCGCAACACAGGGCAAACACACCTTGGGCACCCAGGTGGGTGTAGAGGACACCCCCAAGCAGGCCGCCAGCAAAGGCACCAAAGAACTGGGCAGTGGAGTAGATCCCCATGGCAGAGCCCTTGTCCCCGGGGGGGCTAAGACGGGAGATGAGGCTGGGCAGCGCCGCCTCCAGGTAGTTGAGGCCGGCGAAGAAGAGCACCACCGCGGCGCTCAGACCCCAGACCGAATCGAGCTGGGTGAGCATCAGCAGGGCCGCCAGTCCCATCAGGGCGATGGCAAAAAGAAAAGGCCCGCGGGTCTGGCCCCGTTTCACCCCGTAAAGCAGGATCGGCACCATCAGCACCAGCGCCAGCACCATGGCGGGCAGGTAGAGCGTCCAGTGACGATCCGCCACCAGGCCAGCACTCACCAGGGCCAGCGGCAGGGCCACGAAGATGGCGGTGATCAGCATGTGAAGGATCAGGATGCTGATATCCAGCCGCAGCAGCTGGGGATCTTTGAGCAGCGCCTTGAGCCGCGCCGGCACCGCCACCAGGTCCCGCGTCGGTGCTTTCTGTACGGCGTTAGGCACTACAAACTGCATCACCGCCAGGGCGCCCAGTGCCAGCACCGCCGTCAGGCCAAAGAGACCGTTAATGCCGATCCAGCCCGCCAGCGCCGGCCCCGCCACCAGGGCCACCATGAAAGAGAGACCGATAAAGGAGCCGATGATCGCCATCACCTTGGGCCGCTGCTCATCCCGGGTAAGATCCGAGGCCAGCGCCAGCACCGCCGAAGCGATCGCCCCCGCGCCCTGCAGCGCCCGCCCCAGGGCAACCACGTAGATGGAGTCTGCCAGGGCCGCCACCAGGGAGCCCAGGGCAAACAGCAGCAAGCCGGCGGCAATCACCCGCTTGCGGCCGAAGCGATCGGAAGCGATCCCGGCGGGGATCTGCAGTATCCCCTGGGTCAGGCCGTAGGCGCCGATGGCGATCCCCACCCACAGCGGCGAGAACCCCGCCAGGGACTGACCATAGGTAGCCAGCACCGGCATGATCAGAAACAGGCCGAACATGCGCAGGCCGTACACACCAGCCAGGGAGAGAGCGGTGCGTTTTTCGATGGGGGTAAGTCCTTGACTCACGGAGACTCCTGATAATGGGGCGGTATCGCAACAGGGAAACAGTGTACCAAAGGTTGAAAACTTGTCTGCCACCAATGCGTTGTATCCGCGCACAGCACACGCTTTCCGGGGCTCCCTGCTTTTCGGAACCAGGAACGAGGAACTAGGTTCTAGGTTCTCGGAGCTAAATAACTGTTCCCAATTGCGCGACATCTTGCCTTTCGCGAAGGCGACCTAGTGCAGTCGAGCACCAAGCTCTTAGGAACTAGGATCTAGGCCCTAGTTCCTAAGAGCCGGATTAAAGCCTGATACTTCTGGGCTTACACGAAAGTCGAGCATGTTTAGGATGAGCTATTGAGGAACTGGGTTCTGGGGCTATTGGGAAGGTACGTCAGGTAAGCAGAGCGCGGGAGCCAACCATAAGTGACAAAGTTCACAGCGGTGCCGCGCTTTAATCGATTATGCGATACTGGGAAAACTTTGATCTTTGGATAGCTGGCTCGATGGACAATATAGAAGTACGGGGCGCCCGCACCCACAACCTCAAGAACGTCAACCTCACCATCCCCAGGGACAAGCTGATCGTGATCACCGGCCTGTCCGGGTCCGGCAAATCCTCCCTGGCGTTCGACACCCTCTATGCCGAGGGGCAGCGGCGCTATGTCGAGTCTCTTTCCGCCTATGCCCGTCAGTTCCTGTCACTGATGGAGAAGCCGGACGTCGACCACATCGAGGGCCTCTCCCCGGCCATCTCCATCGAGCAGAAATCCACCTCCCACAACCCCCGCTCCACCGTGGGCACCATCACCGAGATCTACGACTACCTGAGGCTACTGTTTGCGCGGGTGGGGGAGCCACGCTGTCCCACCCACAGTGAACCGCTGGCGGCGCAGACCGTCAGCCAGATGGTGGACAAGGTGCTGGAACTGGAGCCCGGCAGTAAGCAGCTGCTGCTGGCGCCGGTGATCCAGGGCCGCAAGGGGGAGCACACCAAGCTGCTGGAATCCCTGGCCGCCCAGGGCTATGTCCGTGCCCGCATCGATGGCGAGGTGTGTGACTTGTCGGATCCGCCAACGCTAGACCTGCACGTCAAGCACACCATCGAGGTGGTGGTGGACCGCTTCAAGGTCCGGGAGGATCTCAAGCAGCGACTGGCGGAGTCCTTCGAGACAGCGCTGGAGCTCTCCGGTGGGGTCGCCCTGGTGGCCCCCATGGAGGGGGGGGGGGAGCCGCTGATTTTCTCCGCCAACTTTGCCTGCCCGCTCTGTGGCTACTCCATGGCGGAGCTGGAGCCGAGGATCTTCTCCTTCAACAACCCCGCCGGTGCCTGCCCCACCTGCGATGGCCTCGGCATTCAGCAGTTTTTCGACGAGGAGCGGGTGGTCACCAACCCAGATCTCTCCCTCGCCGGCGGCTGCATCCGCGGCTGGGATCGGCGCAACTTCTACTACTACCAGATGCTGCGCTCCCTGGCGGAGCATTACGACTTCGACATCGAGATGCCCTGGAAGGACCTGCCCAGCAAGGTGAAGAAGTGGGTGCTGGATGGCTCCGGCCGGGAGAGCATCCAGTTCAAGTATGTCAACGATCGCGGCGATACCGTGGTGCGCAAGCACCCCTTCGAAGGGATCCTCAACAACCTGCAGCGGCGCTACAAGGAGACGGAGTCCAACTCGGTTAGGGAGGAGCTGGCCAAGTACATCTCCACTACCGCCTGCCGCAGCTGTGGCGGCTCACGCCTGCGGGAGGAGGCGCGCAACGTCTTCGTGGGCGAGAACACCCTGCCGCAGCTGACCCAGTGGTCGATCGGCGATGCCCTAGCCTGGTTTGAGCAGCTCACCTTCGAGGGCCAGAAGCGCCAGATCGCGGAGAAGATCCTCAAGGAGATCCACGATCGTCTCGGCTTCCTGGTCAACGTCGGCCTCAACTACCTCAACCTCTCCCGCTCCGCCGATACCCTCTCCGGCGGCGAGGCCCAGCGGATCCGCCTGGCCAGTCAGATCGGCGCCGGCCTGGTGGGGGTGATGTACGTGCTGGACGAACCCTCCATCGGCCTGCACCAGCGGGACAACGAACGACTGCTCAACACCCTGGAGCACCTGCGGGACCTGGGCAACACCGTGATCGTGGTGGAGCATGACGAGGACGCCATTCGCGCCGCGGACCACATCATCGACATCGGCCCTGGTGCTGGCGTGCATGGGGGCGAAGTGGTGGCGGACGGCACCTTCGAAGATATCCTCGCAAGTGAGGACTCCCTAACCGGACAGTACCTGTCCGGAGTGAAAAAGATTGCCGTTCCCGCAACTCGGACTCCCTACGATCCCGAGCAGGTGATCACCCTCTACGGTGCCAGCGGCAACAACCTCAGACAGGTGGATCTCACCATTCCCGTCGGCCTGATGACCTGTGTCACCGGGGTCTCCGGCTCCGGCAAATCGACCCTGATCAACGACACCTTCTACAAGATCGCCCACCGGGAGCTCAACGGCGCCACCGTGGATGAACCGGCCCCTTACCAGCGGGTAGAGGGGATGGATCTCTGCGACAAGGTGGTGGACATCGACCAGTCCCCCATCGGCCGTACCCCGCGCTCCAACCCGGCCACCTACACCGGGATCTTCACGCCGATCCGGGAGCTGTTCTCCGGCACCCCAGAGTCCCGTGCCCGGGGCTACAAGCCCGGCCGCTTCTCCTTCAACGTCAAAGGGGGCCGCTGCGAGGCCTGCCAGGGGGATGGGGTGATCAAGGTGGAGATGCACTTCCTGCCGGATGTCTATGTCCCCTGCGACCAGTGCAAGGGCAAGCGCTACAACCGGGAAACCCTGGAGGTGCACTACAAGGGCAAGAGCATCCACGAGGTGCTGGAGATGACGGTGGAGGAGGCGCGCGGTTTCTTCGACGCCGTCCCCGCCATCGCCCGCAAGCTGCAGACCCTGATGGATGTCGGCCTCTCCTACGTCCGCCTGGGACAGTCCGCGACCACCCTCTCCGGCGGTGAGGCCCAGCGGGTCAAGCTGGCCAAGGAGCTCTCCAAGCGGGACACCGGTAAGACCCTCTATATCCTCGATGAGCCCACCACTGGCCTGCACTTCCAGGATATCCAACTGCTGCTGGACGTGCTGCACCGGCTGCGGGACCACGGCAACACCGTGGTGGTGATCGAGCACAACCTGGACGTGATCAAGACCGCCGACTGGATCGTGGATCTCGGTCCGGAAGGTGGTGCCGGGGGCGGCACCATCCTCACCGTCGGCACCCCGGAAGCGGTAGCGGAGTGTAAGGAGTCACACACGGCGCGGTTCTTAAAGCCGATGCTCAGCTAACTCCGCTTTCTCTCGTTTGGTGGCAAAACGGCGTCCAGAGGGACGCCGTTTTTGTTGGTTTCCGCTGACGCGGCGCCGGGTTTGTGGAGGTTTGGTTTTGGTGGGCGGCTGCGCTGCGAGGCTTCTTTGTTTCTAATGTGATTTGTCGCGTTGGCGACGGCAACCAGAAGGGTTTCACCCCTCTGGACTCCCTTTTTGCCTCCCTGCGGCCGCTCTTTCGATGGCATCGCTGAGTCCGATGGGCAGGATGCCCAAGTGCCTCAATCACAGGGAAGTGAAGGAGCGGCCTCGAAGTCGGCAGAGCAAAACGTGGTTATGTGCATTTTCAGCGCAGCCCTCACTCCGGTCGCTCTCCGCTGCGCCTCAGGTCAAAGTCGGCTTCCTGTCTCCGTTGACCACTCGGGCCATCCATGGCCCTCAGCCTTGCTACAACCGACCTACGTTCGAGCTGATTAAAATCCGAGGTAGGCAGCCCAGGAGCGAGAGCAGGTGGCGTATCCAATTTCCGTGGGCAGATGCCTCCACACTTGCCGCCTTCACACCGTCGAGCCAAGGAGCATCAGCCTCTGCGCAGGGCTTTTTGCGCTACCGATAGGATAATGTCGTCGCCGCCACACTGAGCGAGATCCAGTACGGGGGCTCGGGAACAGTGCCCATCGCCGGTTTCGAGGCAGAACAGGAACTGGGTGCGGGTCTTAACCGGCGCTGCCAGAATCCCCTTGGGAAGATCATCCCACTTCCACTGGCTGATGACGCGCTTGGCCTGGGTTGCAAAGTGATGGCTCGTCGAGCCCGCCACCTTGATCTCTTTGATTTCGTAGTCCGGTGTCACGACATATTCAACGGAAGCACAGCCTTCGCTACCTGCCCGAGCCTCTTCGATGGGAAACAGTGGCGAGTAGCGCTCCAGGCGCTGCCATTTTTCCGACAGCAGTTCAGACTCAGTGAGTGGCAGTGCCTGAAACTGAGCCGTCGGCGTCGTAGCGCACGCAGCCAAGAAGAATACGCCGGCTACCGCGGTTAATGATCGGTGTAATGTCATGGTTCAACTCCCTTTAAACAGATCCCAACCCCTCTACCTTGGGTCGCATCGGTGGCAATCCCTGGTAACGGATTGGTTTTCATCTTCCTTGTTCAGATAAGAAACGATACCAGAGTACGTCGATCCGCACATAGTGGCGCTGTTAACTCCCAAGCGGGATTAATCGGTCGTGGCGGATACCGAATGTATCGCTCTTTGATTTCCTTTCGGTGAGTAGCTGCACCGTGAGGCTTATCCGTTATCTGATCTTTCTTTGCCGAGAGCTGCCCAACTAACTCCGTAACGCCCGCAAAAGGGGCTCTTGCTCCTACAAAGCAGAGACAACCTCCCCATGCCTGCCGTCACCGGCGCGACACAAACTTAATCACCCTCTCCGCCACTGAATAGGAACTCAAAAAATGCTGATCCTAAGGGCAAAAACAATTACCCAAAGCTGCAATTGACGGCAACGCCAACTCGGATTACTTTGCCGCCGATGTTTTGACCGGGTCCGGCAATAGCGAAAGCGGTGTACCGCAGCGTCTGGAGACACGTCCGTAAAAGCAGGTATGCCTACCTGGTTTTTCTGCGGACAGCCAGGTGCTTTTCCTTTGTCCCCGCGCTCTGTGGTAGCGCTATCGATCTTTAAGGACCTGGAACGCATGTCTGAGCCGACTGCCCTGAGCCTTCTTCCCCCTTTTGTTGTCCTGGTCCTGGCTATCCAGCTGCGCCGCCCTATCCTGGCGCTGGTCATCGGTGCCTGTACCGGCCTGTTTCTGATCTCCGCCAACCCCCTCGATGTACTGGATAACTTTGCCGCGACCTCGCTCAAAGTGATGCAGGATGAAACCATCGGCTGGCTGCTGCTGGTGTGCGGCGGCTTCGGTTCGCTGATCGCCCTGCTGATCCGGGCCGGCGGCGCCTTCGCCTTTGGCGAGCGGGCTCTATTGTTGGCCAAAGGACGCAGATCCTCCCTGCTGATGACCAGCTTTCTCGGCCTCATCATCTTCATCGATGACTACCTGAACGCCCTCACCGTTGGCGAGACCATGAAGCGGGTCACCGACAAGCTGAAGATCTCCCGGGAGATGCTGGCCTACGTAGTGGACTCCACCGCGGCACCGATCTGCGTGCTGGTTCCCCTTTCCACCTGGGCCGTGTTTTTCGGCGGTCTGCTGGAGAGCGACGGTGAAGGCTCAGGGATCGCGCTCTACATACAGGCGATCCCCTACATGTTCTACGCCTGGCTGACCCTGGCTGTGATGCTGCTGGTGATCGTCGGCGCCATCCCGCTGTTCGGCCCCATGGCCCGGGCGGAAGCCCGCGCCATGGCCGGCCACGCCGGTCAACTGCCCGAGCCGGCCCAGCAGCAGGAGGCGCTGGAGCGTACCCTGGACGCCAACGCCCTCAAGGCGATGGAGGAGGAGTTCGCCACCCGCCACCGCAACGGCCGACTGCGCCACTTCTTGCTGCCGCTGGTGCTGCTGGTAGGCTCGACCCTCTACTTCGAGATCGACATCTGGAAAGGCCTGCTGGTAACCCTGCTGGCCACCCTGGTCTACTTCCGTGCCGCCGGCCTGATGACCCTGCCGGAAGCGATGGAGCAGATGGTGGACGGCTTCAAGACCATGCTGCCAGCCGTTGGCACCGTGATGGCGGCTTTCATCTTCAAGGAGGTGTCAGACCAGCTGCAACTGCCACAGTTCGTCATCGACAGCCTGCTGCCCTACATGAGCGCCTCAATGCTGCCTGCACTGGTGTTCCTGGCGATGGCGTTGCTGGCCTTTGCCACCGGCTCCTCCTGGGGGATCTTCGCCGTCTCCATCCCCATCGTGATGCCGCTGGCCCACGCCGTTGGCGCCGACATCCCGCTGACCATCGGTGCCCTGCTGTCCGCCTCCTCCTTCGGCAGCCAGGCCTGCTTCTACAGCGACTCGACGGTACTGGCCGCCCAGGGTTCCGGCTGCGACCTGATCAGCCACGCGGTCACCCAGCTGCCCTACGCGCTGATCGCCGCGGTGCTGACCTTCATCGGCTTCGTGCTGATCGGTTAAGCCCGCCCTGGACATCCCGGCCTCCATAGAAAACGGCGTCCACTGGACGCCGTTTTTGTTGGTTTCCGCTGATGTGGCGCAGGGTTCGAGAGGAGCTTTGATTTTGGGGTCGGCTGCGCCGTGAGGCTTATGCGTTATCTGATCTTTCTTTGCCGGGAGCGACCCGGCGGCCGGTCAGAGGCTTTCGCCTCTCCCCCTCCGTTGACCACTCGGGCCTTATGCATTTAACCGTTCCTGCTCTATTGCCCACTTAAGCGGCCAAATCCGGCCGTTCGCGAGGATGGCCAACTTTCACCACTTGGATTCTCTGTTTCGCCCAGAGAACAGCATCAAACTAGACCTAACACATTGATTGAATTGGAGTCACTTGTTAGGTTGGTCTCACTTTCGCCGGTGTTAATGCGCCCCTTCAGGTGTCCACAGGCGCAATAAATCCACTGTTATAAGCCCTCGGAGGTTCAGTGAGAAATAAAATGCTTCGGCAAAAATTAGCATTTGCGAGTTTATCTCCAGTAATGGTGCCGGGGTTTATCTTCTATACATTAGTTCACGGCTACTACGAAAAGGTTTTTCTTTTTAGCTTAATATTATTAGCAGGCATTCACCTCTTTAATAAATACTATAAATTTTTTGTTAAAGCTGATGGTTTTATTAAAAGGTTTATTTGGTCATTTGTTCTAGTTAACACATCAATGGTAATAATGACTTTTGCTCCTGAGGCAAAAAATGCTTTTGCCGGAGTTGTATTATTTCTATATACGCCATCGATGATTATTGCTGTCAATATGCTAACAGGTAGCAAAGTGGCACATAAGGTTGCAATGTATTGCAAAAAGGGCTTATAACAAGCAATTCAACAGGGATAAAAAACTTGCGTGCTATTCGCTTCGCTCAATTTTAGCCCACAATTTTTTACCCGTTAATCGGGCGTTATATTGCAGGGAAGTATGATTAAACATCTGGCTCTATTATTTTTGTTTTTACCGTGGTGCTCAGTTGCTACTACGGATATGGCATTTATTTCCGAGAAAATAATTACGCCTGAGCAAGCGAGTGGGCTTGGTATTCACAGGCTAACCTCTGGCAATGATTCGAGCTGGAATGTATTAGTTTATCCTTCCAAAAACGCTAATAATGAGCCAGTCGCAGAGGCATCAATTGCATTTACTATTAATGGTAAAGAAGTAGCATTGGTACTTTCTAAAATAAGTAATTTTGAACAGACAAGTTTCAAACGTTCAGATATCGTTTTAGATATCAACTCTGGTGTTATCGTAAGTTTAGCAATTACATATGGCGCTCAACGCTTGGTACTAGATGATATTACCAACTTAAAATCAAGAGATTACGAAACGTTTGCAAAGCAATATAACAAACGCCTTAACTCCGACAATGATTAGTTGTCATGGTTTTGGCAAACAACGCAAAAAGCCATGCCAACACATTGCGTGTTAGGCGGGCGTTAATCCATCTGAATAGCTGTTCCTAAATACGCTCAACTTTCGTGAAAGCTCAGGCACCCTGAGCTTGGCTACGGCTCTTAGGAACGAGGGCCTAGAACCGAGTTCCTAAGAGCTTTGTGCTCCAGCGCATCAGCTTGCCTTCGCGAATGGTAGTGCGAAGCACGATTCTGAACATTTACTTAGAACACATAAATAAATCCGACCCCCACCTCGGCTTCATAGTCGCTACGCGCGATGGGGCTATCCTGAATGTCACTGCTGTAATATTCATAGACCGCCTCAGCAAAAATCTGCCAATTCTCGGCAACATACTGACGATAATTGTAATTGAATCCAACCGAGCGATATCCGCCGCTTAGGTCGGTCTCATCCAGTCCCGATGCGGCGGATTGCTCTGCATTGATACCAAAGTCTTTATTGGCATAATCGCTATCGTGAAACACCACAGCGAAAGCAATTTCATGGCCGGTCCCGTCCCACTTATCGCCGAAGCGGTACCCCACTCCCAAAAGACCAAGCGTGCCATTTTCACCGGCTACAACTCGGCCATCCAGCCAATAACGCCAATCGGTACCGAAAGCACGGCGAGCTTGCAGCACCAGTTCAACACCCTCGTCTCCATCACCGAGACCATCCAGATGCCCCTCGTCGGAATCACTTTCTTCACGACCTTCGTCGAAGCCCACGGCGGCCTCGAGTAGCCACTTTTCGGCAGGAAGCCCGCGCCAGCCCAGCGCCTCCCCCGCCCAGTAGACAATGTGATTGCCTCTGCGCCATTGCACGGCACCGGCAGGATCAACTTCGAAGTCGTATTCATCCGAGCCCTCGTATGCGGACTCGTATTCAACCCCCACCCCCAGCCCGAAAGCCCAGCCATCTTCACCCCTGGTGAAGTCATCGAGCGAGGGTAAAGGCACCACAGCTTTTCTTTCCTCTTGCGCGAATGCGGTTTGAAAGAGAAGGCCATGAATGAACATTGCCAACAGTAAACCTGTACCCTTTTTCATTTGGACCCCGCTCTAGTCTGTTTTGGGACAGCTTGGTGCCCCGTGAGATGGAGATTTGAGGCTAAGTATATGTCAACATTTTTTAGGGAGTTGCAGGGCAGCAAGGCCAAGATGAACAAAGTGTTGGGCAAGGGGATGAAAGCCAAAGAACTGAATGCGGTGGAATGGATACTTAGAGCGGACTTTGCCCCGGAACAAGGACGACCAAGTATCAGAGTCGACTCGCGCCAGAAGCGGACGAAAACAAGGTTCATCGAGAACTGGAGCCCGCTTTGCTGCCAAGGCAGCTAAAGATTGGGCTAAGCCGAACAGATCTACTCAGAGGCCACCCTGCCCAATCGATTGTTCTTGCCACACGGGGGCTCAGGACAAGATGAAGAATAGTTACTCCGTATGAGACGAGCTACCTGAAGTACTGCTTGTGAACAACGCCTCTATCATCAATGGCCATCATAAAATACGGAGAGTCTGCGGGCCATTCGAAGCGGATGACATTGATCGACTCCGGTAAAACATTTTGACTCAGTGGATGTGCATCCAGGGAAGCCGCCCAATACTCCACGGCTCTCTGTATCCGTTGGCTGAGGAATTGAGAAGGAGAGAAGCGGCCACTTCGCCATTCGATTGAAATATCATGGCCATTTAAGTGAATTTGCCTCAACTCGTAAATAACATAGTCATCATCGACATAGTTCCCAAAGCTGGTGAAGCTATGTCCGAAGTTATGAATGGCAGAATTGATGTTTTTTGTA
Organism: Ferrimonas gelatinilytica; assembly: GCF_039544205.1. Taxonomy (NCBI): domain Bacteria; kingdom Pseudomonadati; phylum Pseudomonadota; class Gammaproteobacteria; order Alteromonadales; family Ferrimonadaceae; genus Ferrimonas; species Ferrimonas gelatinilytica. Next base: position 92,517 of record NZ_BAABLF010000029.1, read on the forward strand.
TTTCATCATCCGTGCTCCGGAATCCATCCTGCCTAGTGTCGCCAACGATAGCGTTAGCCTTCACTCGGTTTCCCCAGGCTCGGACGCGGGGCATTGAGGCCGACTTAAGCCAACCCATGCCCCACCCTACTCGCCACCTTATTCAGGCTGAATAAGTAGCGCCTTCCTGGCGGCGGCTTTAATCTCTTCATCAATCTCGTCATCGAAAGAGAAAGAGTACGTTCGCCAACCATCCTTGACCTTGAAAAACTGGAACTCGAAACGCACGGGTTGTCGTGCATAAGTCACAATGTAAGTCACTTGAACCAGGAGTTCGCCCACACTGAAAGTATCAACCCGATTGATATGCTGGATGGAGCCGACGAGGCCTTCTAAGGCAGAAAGCTGGGTTTTGATATTTTTGATCTGGTCTGGAATGGCAGAGACGTATGAATTTGACGAGTATATGGTATCAACCGCCTCATTAACTTTCCCACTGGAGTACAGATCAAAAAATTTATCGATATCATCCTGATATTCAGCAGATTGCACCCCGAAAGAGAGGATAAAAAATGCAAAAAATAGTGCTCTCATTTTCCCACCAAAGTATTAAGTCCGTTTAAATCTTACTGGCTGATTACAAGCCGGTTAAAGCGATAGCCACGCTATCAATAGCGGCCATTTAAATCAATCCGTTAATTCGTTTTGATGGCGGAAAACTGGGTATCACCAGGAGATCGCTCGTTCGGTAAAACCGGGAATTATCCAATCTCCGCCAGCATCTCGCGGTAGCTGGCCTGATTTGTCTCGGCAAAATTCGCCATTCCCGGCTTGGTCAGCAGTCTGGGGCCGCCGGGAATAAAGCTTCGGATGATCTTCTTCGGTTTCTCATGCCAGGCGATATCGAAGGCGGCCATCTTTGGAAAAAACTGCATCTGCGAGTAACCGGGAATATGGTCATGGATCCACCAGGCTAACGCCTGTCAGTCGCCGGTTCGTTCGTAGTAGGGCACAAAGGCATTGACGATGATGCATACGGTGCCGCCCAGGTGCCCCTCGGCATCACGATAGTCCCAGATATGTCCGGCAAAGTTACTTTCGTTGCTCGCACAGTTGTACTGGTTACCGTTCTCGGCGCCCTTGGCATTGACCTCGGGAGAGCGGTAGGCCGACCGAATATTGATGCGACCAAACTGTGCCTGGATAGGCTCAAGCACACTCTTTCGCAGAGTGCCTGGCCGACCCGCATCGCCAAATCCGGGTGGTGCGGAATATTGGGGATCGACTCGATTTGCGATATTTCGGAGTAGAGAAACTCCCTCATAAAGAAGGATTCCGATAGTCGTACGCGCCCCAGCTTCTCGAGGCTGCGAACCGTCAGTGGCTTCTTCATTTTACCCTCCTTGGGTGATCGGGTCGTAGGTCGTTCCCCGAACCTTCACCGTTGCCCAATGTGAGCCAAGGGCTCCGCCGGCCCGATCTTCATCCAAAGAAGACGGGGCAGCCCCGTTAGCCAATCCCCTCCACCACTTCGACCAACTGCGCCATCTGCTCTGCACTGTTGTAGAGGTGGGGGGAGACGCGCACGCCACTGGCACGCTCATCGATGGCGATCCCCGCTGCCGCCAGCGCCGGAGCCAGCTGGGTCTGACGCGCACCGACATGAAGGATTAGACTGCCGTTGCGCTGCGCCTCCGTGCGTGGGGAAACCACCCGCTCGCCCAGGGCGTCGATCACCTGCCGCTGCAGTGCCAGGTTGTGTGCACGGATGACGTCGATACCGTGCTCCACCAGGCGCGCCACCGAGTGGGCGGCGATGGCGTAGGGGGCCACCGAGGGGGTGCCGCCCCAGAAGCGGTTGGCGCCGGGGTGGTAACGGAAGTCGTGGATATCCATCTCGAACGGCTGCGCGTGGGAGAACCAGCCCACATCCTTGGGCTCGCACTCGGCGATCCGCGCCTCCGACAGCCAGAGGTAGCCGGCGCCCGGGCCGCCGCAGAGCCATTTCACGCAGGAGCCGAGCACGAAGTCCGGCGCCTGGCGGGACAAGTCGAGCGGCAGGATCCCCGCCGACTGGGCCACATCCACCAGGCTCAGGATTCCCCGCGACCGGGCCAGTGGCAGGATCTCCGCCAACGGCGCCTGCTGACCGGTGTTGGAGTAGGCATGGCTGACAAACACCAGGCGGATCTCCGCCGTCATGGCGTCCGCCCAGACATCGGGATCGGTCACATCCGCTGAGACCGGGATGTAGCGGATCTGATCGCGACCGCCGGGAAGGGCATGCTGCAGGACATAGCCGATGGTGGGAAAGTCCTGCTCACTCAGCAACACCTTGCCCCCCGCCCGGGCCAGTTCTGGCAGGGCCATCACCAGCTTGGTCAGGCCGCTGGAGAGGTTGCTCTGGGGACAGAACCCCTCAGCAGAGACGGAAAAGAGCCGAGCCAGCGCGGCACGGAAACCGTCGATCGCCTGCAGCCAATGGGGCCAGATCGCCTCCCCCTGCTGCTGCCAGGGTTCAAAATAGTCGCGATGAAATGCCGCTTCGGCACTTTTCAGTGGTCGCCCCACAGAGTGGTTGAGCAGGTAGCTGCCACTGCCGAGGTGAAAATCGGCGGCGCTTAAGCGGGACTCAGTCATGGTCCACTCCCAGGCTCTGGCGCAGCGTGGCGACATCGGCATAACGGGTCTGCAGATCCTCCCGGGGGGTCGCGGCACGACGGTCTCTCAGGTTGGCCAGGGAGGCCAGCAGATGTTGCAGCTGGGGGCCGGAGGCGGTGAGCTGACCCAGGTGCTTGCGATCCATCGCCTCGGAGGGGCCAACGATGAAGTTCTGCACCAACTGGTCGTGGTGCTGGGTGGCGATTTCACCGTGCAGCTCGCACAGCCTCAGCAGTGCCGCCAGGTTTTCCTGGTACCAGCTCTGCCCGTGATGTTCCCGAGCCGCCAGGAAGTCGTCCATCAGGCTGCGCCGACGCATGCAATCCCGCAGGATCCGCTGATCCTCCGGCATCATGTAGAGGAACTTCTCCACCAGCATCCGACCGTAGTCCGGGTCGTTGGCACGGCACAGGCCCAGCAGCATGTCGATCACGTTGATGCCCGCGAAATCGCCGGCATTGGCGCCGCGGTAGACCTGGCCACCCACATGGTGGGGCTTGTAGTAGGGGCGCACGCTGTAAAAGAACTGGTGCGGGTCCAGGGTACGGAACAGCATCGCGTTGCTCTCCCGTACCTCCCGCAGCGCCTGCTCCGCCGTGCGCAGCAGGTCCAGGGTGATGGGGTGTGAGATCCCCAGCGCCTGGGTTTTCAGCAGGGCTTCCGCCGCCCGCTTGAACGCCAGGATCCCCTTAGTGTTGTAATCGATGAAGCAGCGCTCGTCCGCCAGATCCGTGAAGGATTTGTACTGTCCCTGGATCGCCCGGTTGTGGGTACAGAGGTGGGCGGTGGCGAAACGGGGCACCACGCCGATGGAGGCGGCGATGTGCATCGCCAGGGCGGAGGCTTCCTCCTGGGGGGAGCGACGATCTTGGTCCGGGTCCGACAGGCCGTGGCGACGGCAGGCAGCCAGGTAGAAGCCCACATTGCCCAGCAGGTCGAACGCCGCTTCAAACCCCTCGTCGGTGTTCCCCTCCGCCAGCAGGGCCCGGCAGAACTCCCGTCCCTGTTGCTCCAGGGTCTGTTTGAGTTCGGTGCCAACCCCATCGACGTTGGCGGGATCCGGCTGGGCAAGATAAAGCCCCTCCAGCTCGCTGTTGAGGCGGATAAAATCGCTGCGGATCCAGCGGTCGAAGTCGGCGACGTTATGGCTCATGACGTGACGCTCCCTGCTCACAAAAAATCGAATCCCAGCAACCTAGCACCCCTGCGGGGGCGACAACAGGCAGCGGTCCGGATCCGACATTGCGCCTATGGCAAGCCACCTGCCCGCCGCTGTCACCTTAAGTTGCCAATGGGGCTTCGCACCATTCAGGGTGGGTCAAGCCTCTTTGTGGCAGATTATACGCCGACCCCTTCTCTCATTTTGCCTTCGAAACCTTCACCTGGGCCCCACTATCCTGATGCTCGTAAACCCGCTTCCGACATCCGCTGCAGATCCCAAACCGACTCTGCGCAGCCTGATGGCCGTGCTGATTAGCCTGCCGATCACCAGCCCCATTCAGGCGGGCAGTTGGGAGATCGAGCTAGGTACCTTCTTCTCCCAGACCGATACCAATATCCGCGTCTACGACCCTTTTGCCGAGAAGGACCGCATCCTCAACTTCGAATCGGAGTTGATGCTGCCCCATGACAGGAGCCTGCCCTACTTTGATGTGGAGTACCGCTTCAACGATCGTCACCATCTCTACTTCGACTGGCGCCGGCTGCACAGGGACGGAACTCAGGAGGATGTTACAGACCCTTTCCAGTTCACCATCAATGGTTACACCTACCATGTTGAGGCCGGCTCCTACCTGGAAACCGTGCTGGAGGTGGATATCATGCGGTTTGGATACGGCTTCCGGTTCTTTCAGGGTGAAGACCTAGCGCTGGACTTGCTTGCCGGTGTACACGTGACCCACCTGGGCCTGGGTTTTATCGGCGACCTCCGGCTGGAGATCGAGCCGGAACCTACTGGCGGAGGAGACAGCGAGATCCACGGTGAAGTGTTCAGTGCCGTCACCGCCCCCCTACCCAATCTGGGACTGCGGATGGAGTTTACGGTGGGGGAGCGGATCGTGTTCATCAGCCACGGCCATGCTTTTTACCTGGAGGTCGATGAGATCACCGGCTGGATGTATGAATTGGAGGTGGCAGCACGCTACCGGATCTCCGAGGCCTGGAGCGTGACCGGCTCTCTCAGCTACTACGAACTGGGCGTGGATTACCGCACCAAGCTCACCACCATCGACGTCACCTACGAGTTTTATGGTCCGATGCTGAAAGTCGCCTACCGCTTCTGACCCGAACCAGAACGTCATGGGAAACGGGCCTCACGACCCGCAAGGGTTGGATAAAAAGCGTTCGTTCAACAATAGTTAGCCTTAAGCTTACCAACGATGATCGCCATGAAACTGTTCGCCTCTAAACTCCCCCAAGCGCTGTGGCTACTGTTGCTCCAACTCTGGCTGATACCGGGACTTTCCGGTTGTTCCAGCGCCCCCCCAGAACCACCGGAGGGGTTTGAGCTTAACTGGCAGGGCCAAACCGTGCCTGGTGAGGTTTTCCTCATTCCCACCGCGCCCCAGTCCCTGGCCTATCGACTGGAGGCGATTGACCAGGCGACCGAGTTTATTGACATCACCTACTTCACCTGGAATCACGATGTGTCCGGAATTTACGTCTACCACGCCCTGTTACAGGCGGCGCAGAGGGGCGTCAAAGTGCGGGTACTGCTGGACGACCTGCTGGTGTTCAACGACCGCTGGCTTAAGGATCTGGACCAACACCCCAACATGGATATCCGGATATTCAACCCCTTCGATGTTCGCCACACCGGCTGGTTCACCCGTGCGTTCAACTTTCAGTTTCGCAAAAAAGCTCTCAACCACCGCATGCACCAGAAGTACTTCAACGTGGATGGGGAGCTGCTGATCATCGGCGGCCGTAACATCGGTGATGACTATTTCGGGCTCAGTGACAGCGCCAACTTCTTCGATCTGGACCTGCTGGTGCGGGGAGAAAGCCTGCGCCAGTTTGAAGCCAACTTCGAACTGTTCTGGCGCCATGAGGAATCCGTCCCTGTGGACCAGGTGCTTTCTGGTGAGCCCAGCGAGCAGCAGAGCCTGTTTCTTGAAGATTTTCAGGAGATGAAGGATGAGCACCCGGATGTGGTCAGGGCTATCGCCGAAGTGCGGGCCGCACTGCCGGAGCCGGACTACATCTCTGCGCTGGTCACGCCGGCGTTCGATGACATGGAGAAGTTCGAGGACTCGCTGCCCTATTTCCGCCGCCGGATCGAGCAGTTCCTGCTGACCTACCCGACCCAGCACAAGGAGCTGCTGATCTCCACCCCCTACATGATCCCCAACGGCGATGAGTTCACCGCGACCCAGGCGTTTCTCGAGAACGGAGCCGACGTTATCCTGCTGACCAACAGCGCCGCCTCCAACGACTCGGGATTCGTCGCCGCCTATTACGACAAATACCGTAAACCGCTGCTGGAGATGGGTGTTGACATCTATGAATATGACAGCGAAGCGGTGCACCCCCCCTACCTCCACCAAGCCACCACCTACTACCACAACAAGGCCTTCGTCATCGATGACTGGCTCAGCTACATCGGCTCGTCCAACTTCGATCCCCGTTCCGACCACCTCAACTTCGAGATGGGCATGATGATCGAGAGCCAGGAGTTCGCAGAAGCGTTATCGGAGTATCTGTTACTGTCGCAGTTGGACAATTTCTGGCACGTCACGCTCGACGAGGAGGGCAACCCCCAGTGGGAGAAAGGGCAAGTGATTGAACATACCAACCCCCGCACCGCACCGATACGCGCCCTGCCCGCCTGGTTTTATCGCCTGTTCAATATCCAGCACGATATCTGACCAAGAAGGGACTGGGCCGGCTGTGGTCATGAACGGAGAGCCAACAGTGGCCAGAGTTGCCTACAGCGTCAAGTTCGATCCTAACCCGCCCCGGGAAACGAAAGCGCCCGCTTCTGAGAGGCGGGCGCTTGAATGTCAATCAACTAGCGGCTAATTGATCGGCTTGAAGCTGAAGGACTGACCGTTGATCGCCGCTTCATACATCAGGCCACCGATCGCCATGGTGAAGACCGCCATGCCGCCGCTGTAGCTGTTCTCGGCCTGGCTTTCACCGGCACCGGCTGAGGTGCCCTTGGAGCCCGCCTCAGCGGACGCGCCGGCGGTCAGGGCCACCGCACTGGCCTGGGCGCCAAACTCGAAGTTACCGCTGGTAAATTCCTCATAGGCGTCGGCATTCTGGAAGAAGATGATCTGGCTGTAAGCCTGCCCACCCAGCTGCAGCCCAAAACTCACCTGGGCCAGTTTCGTGGTGCCAGTTAGCTCGCCTCCCCGGTACACCTTGCCCTTACCATAGGCACCGCCAATGCCCATACCGCCCTTACCCACCTTGGGGAAGATGGCGTAACCGTAAGCGTTGGCAAAGAAGGGGGCTGTGGCCTCCGCCGCCTGGAACCTCTTGAGCGCTTCGCTGACGTCATCCGCCCGAGTCAGGGGAGTGAAGAGCAGGGCCATAGCCGCCAGGGCCAGAGTGATCAATTTGTTCATCGTATATCCTTACTTGGGCCTAGGAACCAGAAACTCGTGTCTTTGCACAGTGAGTATAAGCCAGGGGGCGGATCACCGCGGGAGCCCCCCTATCGTGGGTGCAACCAACTGGGCAGCAAGCTGTAGGGATCCAGGCTGACGCTGTCGTCAAAGGGGACCCCCGCCTGCTTCAGCCGGGTTTGCAGGCTGCCCTCTTTAAGCTGGTCCAGCAGGTCCGTACAACCACCGATAAACTCACCACCGATGAAGATCTGTGGCAGGGTGTTCCACCCGGTTTTATCCCGCAGCACCGCGCGGATCTTGGCTCCCCGCTCCTGTGCCTGGTAGGCCACCGAATCCAGGTCCAGGCTAACAAACTCAATGCCATAGGCTTTGAATACCTTGCGGACGGTCCAGCAAAATTCGCACCACTCCAGCGCGTACATCACCACCGGGTTTGCCGGGTCGGCCAGGGTTTCCGCAACCTCCTGCTGGGCGGCGGGATCCAGCGGCCCGGCCGGAGGCACGCTGGCCGGTGCCGAGCCGGCAGTGTCGAAGCGGTAGTTGGGGGTCGAGCGGGAGAGCGCCATCTCCTCGTCGGTCATCTCGGCGGCCACCCCTTCAAACAGTGGGGTACTGAGGTAGCGCTCGCCGGTATCCGGCAGCATGCAGAGGATCCGGCTCCCCTTAGGGGCTTCCCGAGCCACCTCCAGCGCACCGGCAAAGGTCGCACCACCTGAGATCCCCACCAGGATCCCCTCCTTGGCGGCCAACTCCGCACTGCAGCGCAGCGCGTCCCGGCCATCAATGGGACAGAACGCGTCGATGCGCCCCTGCTCCAGCACCGGTTGGGCCAGCTCGGGAATGAAGTCCGGGCTCCAGCCCTGCATCATGTGTGGACGAAAACTGGGGTGGCTGCCCTGGCTCGGTTGGGGGGTACCACTGGCAAGGATGGGTGAATTGTCCGGCTCACAGACGATGATCCGGGTCTTCGGGCTCTCGGCCCGCAACACCCGGGAGACCCCATTGAGCGTCCCTGCGGTACCAAAACCGGTGACCCAGTAATCCAGCGTCACATCCTCGAAGTCCCGCAGGATCTCTCTGGCGGTGGTGCGCTCATGGATCTCGGCATTGGCGGGGTTTTCAAACTGGCGCGACTGCCACCAGCCATGTTTCTCCGCTAACTCCACCGCCTTGTTGACCATGCCGCTGCCCTTCTCGTGGGCCGGAGTCAACACCACCTTGGCACCGAGGAAACGCATCAGCTTGCGCCGCTCGACACTGAAGTTCTCCGCCATGGTCACCACCAGGGGATAGCCTTTTTGGGCACACACCATGGCCAGGCCGATGCCGGTATTTCCACTGGTGGCCTCCACCACCGTCTGCCCCGGCCGCAAGCTGCCATCCCGCTCGCCCGCTTCTATCACCCCCAGCGCCAGGCGATCTTTCACCGACCCCATGGGGTTGAAGGACTCCACCTTCACGTAAAGCTCACAGCCGTGGCTGTCGATCCGGTTGATCCGCACCACCGGCGTGTTACCGATGGTCTCCAGTATGCTGTCATAACGCCGTGCCATACCGCTTATCCTCCACGCCACCTTAAAGCCCTTAAAATGAAACCAAGGGCGCGGCCAGATCACAGGCCCGGGAACCAGGCAATAGGTTCCAGGAATCCGGAGCTGGACTCGCGAGGCCACTGCGAACTTAGCCCCATGCTCAAGGCTAGCAACCCATCACCGCGGCGACCGGCTTTTCCTCCCCCCCAGCGACCGGATTCCGCTAAAGTTTTTGCACCCCCATCCATCTGGAGTGCCGCTGTGTTTGACTGGATCAGCAGCCCGGAAGCCTGGATCGCCCTGGCGACGCTCACCACCCTGGAGATCGTCCTCGGCATCGACAACATCATCTTTATCTCCATCCTGGTAGGCCGCCTGCCCGCGGCGCAGCGGGAACGAGCCCGTCGCCTCGGCTTGATGCTGGCCATGGTCACCCGGTTGGCGCTGCTCTTTTCCCTCACCTGGGTGATGGGACTGACTGAGCCCTGGTTCGAGATCCTGGGCCGCGCCATTTCCAGCCGGGACCTGATCCTGATAGGCGGGGGGCTGTTCCTGTTGGCGAAGTCGACCCTGGAGATCCACAACAGCCTGGAGGGGGCCAAGGAAGTGCACGGACCCGGCAAGGTCAATGGAATGGCGATGGTCCTGATTCAGATTGCCCTGCTGGACCTGGTGTTTTCGCTGGACTCGGTGATCACCGCGGTGGGGTTGGCGGAGGACCTGGCGGTCATGGCGATCGCCATCGTCCTGGCGGTGGTTGTCATGTTGATGGCCGCCCGACGCATCGGCGAGTTTGTCGACCAGCACCCGACGGTGAAGATCCTGGCGCTCTCGTTCCTGGTGCTGGTGGGGATGACCCTGGTGGTGGAGGGCTTCGGCGGTCACGTGCCCAAAGGCTATGTCTACTTCGCGATGGCGTTCTCCGTGTCAGTGGAGATGCTCAACCTCAAGCTGCGCAAAACACGCCAGGATCCGGTCAAACTTCGCAAACCGATGGCGCCGGACAGCGGGCTGGAGGGAGAGAGTGAATGAGCGGGAGCGGGCCGACGGATAAACCGCCCTAACCCGCCATACGCCTCAGAAAGCTGGCCACCGACGCCTTGGGCTGACGGGCCAACTGCTGCAACAGGCTGAAGCTGGGATTGTGGATGCCGTGTTCCCGGGCCAGGTCCGCCAGCATTGCCAACCACAGCTTGGCCGTCATCTCCGTATCCGCCAGCGCGCGGTGGAACACCCCATCGTGCCGGATCCCCTTGTAACCCACCAGGGTACCCAGCTTATGGTTGGGAGCCTGGGGATAGAGCCGTCGGGCCAGCAGCAACGAGCAGGCGAACTCGCCCCCATACCCAGCGCCGATCCGCGCCAGCTCCGCATCCAAGAAGCGTCGATCAAAGCTGGCGTTATGGGCCACCAGGTTGTGATCGCCGATGAATTCCGCAAACTGCGCCATCACCTCAGCGCAGGGCGGCGCCTTGGCCAACTCGGCGTTGTCGATGCCGCAGTAGCTCTCGATAAAGGGGCTGATGGCAAAACCGGGATACATCAGCTGCTGGAACCGCGCCACCACCTCGCCCCGATGCAGTTTGACCGCACCGATCTCGATGGCGCGATCACCCCGATCCGGCGACAGACCGGAGGTTTCAAAGTCTAGGACAATCAGGGTATCAGCGGGCTGGGACACAGCAGGGTTCCTTAACAGAGAGGGGGACTGGGTGGCGGCGGTTATCGCCGGAGCCATAATAACGCAAAGGTTCCCATCCTGCCCCTGCGGGGACCCATCCCCGTCAACCCGGTGCTGCCGCTCGCCGTGACAGTAACCTGACTACAGAACTGCAGAGATCAAAAACGGGCCGCTGGGGCCCGTATTCTCGGATCATGCCACCGTCGACGCGCTTACAGCAGCGCCTCGATGTCGGCGGCAATGGACTTGGGTGTGGTGGTCGGGGCGTAACGCTTCACCACCTCGCCATCCCGGTTCACCAGGAACTTGGTGAAATTCCACTTGATCCCCTTGCTGCCCAGCACCCCGGGTGCCTCGGTTTTCAGGTGCTGGTAGAGCGGGTGGGCGTCGTCTCCATTGACCTCCACCTTGGCCATCAGCGGAAAATTGACCCCGTAGTTGAGCTGGCAGAAATCGCTGATCTCCGCCGCACTGCCCGGCTCCTGGTTGCCGAACTGGTTGCAGGGAAAGCCCAGCACCGTCAGGCCGCGCTCCGAGTACGCCTGGTGCAGCTGCTCCAGTCCCTCATACTGCGGGGTGAAACCGCACTTGCTGGCGGTGTTGACGATCAACAGAACTTTGCCCTGATACTCCGACATCGGGATCTGGGCGCCGGAATTGCTCTCGACGGTAAATTGATAGAGGGCACTCATACCCAAACCTCCTTGTGTTATCGAGCCCCAGAGTACGAAATACCACCATCAAAGACCAGTGGCTTCCGGTAGTTATCTCAAACGCCGACAAGGTGATGGTCGATCACTCTCAAACGCCGGGGCGCACCCCCAGTGAGTGGCAGATGGCGTAAGAGAGCTCGGCCCGGTTTAGGGTGTAGAAGTGGAAATCACCCACCCCCTCCCGCGCCAGCACCTTGGTCATCTCGATCGCCACGTTGGCCCCCACCAACTTGCGGGTGGCGGGGTCCTCCTCCAGGCCGTCGAACATGTGATGGAGCCAGTTGGGGATCCGGATCTTGGCGAAGTTGGCAAATTTGAGCAGCTGCTGGTAGTTGGTGACCGGCAGGATCCCTGGCACGATCTCCGCATCAATCCCCGCCGCGGCACAGCGGTCACGAAAACGCAGGTAAGCCTCGATATCGAAGAAGAACTGGGTAATCGCCCGGGTGGCACCGGCATCGACCTTCCGTTTCAGGTTTATCAGGTCCGCCTGGGCACTTCGCGCTTCCGGGTGCACCTCCGGATAGGCGGCGACACTGATCTCGAAATCGTGCTCCTGGCGCAGCAGGGCCACCAGGTCAGAAGCGTAGCGGTTGGGGTTGGGCTGTCCCTCTGGCACATCCCCGCGCAGGGCCACGATATGACGCACCCCCTGCTGCCAGTACTGCCGCGCCAGCTGCCGCAGCTCCTCGTCGCTGGCATCCACCAGGGTCAGGTGCGGTGCCGCCTGCAGACCGGTCTCCGCGTGGATCCGCTCGATCACCTTGTGGGTCCGATCACGCACCCCGGAGTTGGCGCCATAGGTGACAGAAACGAACTTCGGTTTGAGCGGGGCCAGCCGCTCCACCGAGGCCCAAAGCGTCTCCTCCATGGCCGGCGAGTTGGGCGGGAAAAACTCGAACGAGATGTTCAGATCGCGCAGGGAGCAGAGTCGCTCGTTCAGCGCTTCAACCTGCTGGGCGTGAGAAAAGGCCATGAATGTCGACTCCCTGATATCAGTGCAATAAGCGGCGGCAGATCGCCACCAGATCGGATTGAACCGCCGCCGCGGTCACCTCCCGGCCGGCGCCGGGTCCCTGGATCACCAACCCCTCGGGGTAGTGAAGGCTGCGCAAAAGAAACTGATTGTCTCCCGGTGGCAGGCTGGCGAAGGGGTGATCCGGCGCCACGGACGCCAGTCCCACGCGAGCCTGCAGGCGATCCCCCTCGACCGCCAGCGAGGCGGTGTAGCGCAGGGTCTCCCCCCGTGCTGAAGCTGCCGCCAACGCCTCAGTCATGGGCTGGTCCAACTCCTCGACCCGCTGCAGAAACTCGCTATCACTGACCCCTTGCAACGCCTCCGGGACCAAGGTCTCCAGCCCGACCTGCGCCAGCTCCAGCTCCAGTCCGAGCTCCCGGGCCAGGATCAGCAGTTTGCGCTGCATGTCGATGCCCCCGAGATCTTCCCTTGGGTCCGGTTCGGTCAGGCCGCGCTCCCGCGCTTCCAGCACCAGTCGTGAGAAGGGCTTGGCACCGTCGTAATGGTGAAAAAGCCAGCTCAGGGTGCCGGAAAACACCCCGTCGATGCGCTGCACCCGGTCCCCGCCCCGCTTGAGATCATCGATGGCGTAAAACACCGGCAGGCCCGCCCCCACGGTGGCGTTGTAGCGCCAGTAAAGATGCCGCTGGGCCACCGCCTGCTTCAATTCATGGTAAAAGGCCTGACTGCCGCTGCCCGCCTGCTTGTTGGCGGAGATCAGGTGGATCCCCTGGGCCAGCAGCTGCGGGTAGGCCTGGGCCAGGGTTTCGCTGGCGGTGATATCCAGTAGGATCAGCTCATCCAGCGGCAGTGCTGACGCCTGTTCAATAAGTTGTGGCAGCCGGTAGGGGCGAGCTTCGGCATCGAAGCGGGGTTGCCACTGGGCCGGTTCTATCCCCTCCGGGGCCAGCAGTGCCTCCTCTCGGCCCAGCACCGCCACCAGCATCAACTCGGCCTCCAGCTCATCGCTGATCCGGCGCTGGTAGTGGGCAAACTGCTGCAGCCAGGCGGCACCGATGTTGCCCTTGCCTGCCACCAGTAGACCGATCTTCTTCATCGGACCGGCGCAGCGACGATGCACCCGGCCGGTCAGGTCCGCCACTTCATCGCTGGGCACCAGGGTGATCAGCGCCAAGGGCTCCCTGCGCAGTGGCCAGGCCCGCCGGCCAAGCAGACGGGCAAAGGCCCCGGCCAGGCGACCGGCGTGGCGGCTGATCAGCGCCACCATGCCCCACCCCCGCTCACTGGATACGGGCGCGCCCAGCCACTCCACCAGGGCGACCTGGGTCGCCTCGGCCAGCTCTTCGGTCACCACCAGAGCATTGCGCTGGGGATAACAGGCCAGCGGGGCCAGGCCACTGGCCTGGAGGTGTTCGATGGCCGAATCGAGCCGCCCCTCGGGGCAGTAGAGCACCACCACGGCATCCAGGCTGGTGATCACCGGCTCTGCCCGGGCGCCCTCGGCCAGGATCCGGGTATAGGGCTGCTCCGGAGTGAAGCTAGAGCGCACATGCAGGGCCATGGCATGGTCTTTAAGCGGCTGCAATGTGCGGCTGTGCAGCACCGGCGATCCCAGCCTGGCCAGAGTGTCGGCCTCCGCCAGAGACAGTTCCGCCTGCAGGCGGGCATCCTGCAGCCGGTTGGGATCCGCGTTGAACACCCCCTGGACGTCACTCCAGATAGTGATCAGGTCCACCCGCGCCAGCGCCCCGATCACCGTGGCACTGTAATCGGAACCGTTACGTCCGAGCAGCACGCTCTGTCCGTGGCCATCGTTGGCCACAAAGCCGGTGATCACGATCCGGGTGTCCGGACTCTGGGCCAGGAAGCGGTTCAGTCGATCACGGCTACTGGCGTAATCCGGGGCACGGTCTGCCCCCACCAGGAGGAACTGGCGTGCATCCAGCGCCTGGGCTTTCACCCCCAGCTGGCCCAGCAGTGCCGCCAGCAGTCGGGAGGACCACACCTCGCCCAAAGCCTGGATCTCGGCGCCATGACGGTTTGGGGCCCCCAGCCAGTGTCGCAGGGTCGCCAGGTCATCGTTGAACTGGGCCAGGATCGTCTCCGCCTCGGGCCCCAGCAGCAAACGGCGGATCAGCCCCTGCTGAAACTCCGTCAGTTGCGCCAGTTCGTTACTGAACTCGCGATGTTGCCGAGCCCGTTCCAGCAGGCTGATCAAAGCATTGGTGGTCTTACCGGCGGCGGAGACCACCACCAGATCATCGCTGTGTCCCTGGGTTAACAGGATATGGGCGACGCGGCGGTAGCAGTCGGCATCCGCCAGGCTGCTGCCACCAAATTTGTGCAAGGTGCGACGTGACACGCTGTGGCTCCCTTCCTTAAGTTCCGACCGGGTTCGCTGGCGATGAGGCTCAGCCCAACGCCTGTTGCAGATCCACCAGCAGGTCCTGGGGATCCTCGATGCCGACGGAGATCCGCAACAGGGTAGGACCGATCCCCGCCGCCGCCTGCGCTTCATCGGACATGGCACGATGGGTCATGGTCCCCGGGTGGCAGATCAGGGACTCTACCCCGCCCAGGCTCTCCGCTACGCTGAAGACCCGAAGGCGGGAGAGGAAGGCCTGCACTTCGGTGATACCCCCCTCGAGCTCAAAACTGAGCATGGCGCCAAACCCCTTCTGCTGCCGCCGGGCCAGGCCATGCTGCGGATGCCCCTCCAGGCCGGGGTAGTAAACGTGACGCACTGCCGGGTGGTCCTGCAGCATCGCCACCACCACCTCGGCATTACTCTGGTGCTGCTTCATCCGCAGCGGCAAGGTGCGCAGCCCCCGCAGGGTGAGGTAGCTGTCGAATGCACCGCCAGTCAGCCCCAGGCAGTTGGCCCACCAGGCCAGCTGCTCCGCCAATTCGGGATCTTTAGTGATCACCGCCCCGCCCACCACATCGGAGTGGCCGTTGATGTACTTGGTGGTGGAGTGCACCACGATGTCGGCGCCCAGGCTCAGGGGTTGCTGCAGTACCGGGGAGAGGAAGGTGTTGTCCACCACCACCCAGGCGCCAACGGCCTGGGCCGATGCCGCGATCGCCTCAATGTCCACCAACCGCATCAGGGGGTTGGAGGGGGTCTCCAGCCACACCATCCTGGGTTTCTGCGCCAGGGCCTGGGCCAGCGCCACCGGATCGGTCTGGTCCACCACCGCCAGTCGGAAGCCGCCCTTAGCGGCCACGGAGGTAAACAGGCGATAGCTGCCACCGTAGCAGTCGTGGGGGACCACCAAGAGGTCATCACGGCCCAGCAGTGCCGTGGCCGTCGTGATGGCGGCCATACCGGTGGCGGTGACCACGGCGCCGACTCCCCCCTCCAGCTTGGCCAAAGCGTCCCCCAAGGTGCCCCGCGTCGGGTTGCCGCTGCGGGCGTAATCGTATTGGCGCGGCTGACCGAATGACTCGAAGGTGTAGCTGGTGGAGAGGTAGATGGGGGGAACAACGGCACCATGCTGCGTGTCGCTCTCAATCCCTTCTCGAGCGGCGATGGTGGCAAGCTGAGGCTGGCTCATGGGTGCATCCTCCGGGTTGACGCATTGACAACAATTCGTTCATGTTGGATTAACTTAAACGGCACCAAGAAAGGCGTCAAGACGTTTAGCCATCCAAACGTGTATCAGTCAAGATGGCGACCATTGACTCTCTCTGCCATGAGTTTAAAATTGCTCCCGTTATCATGACTTATAGGTGCATCGATGAGTATCGAGTGGAACGGCGACTACATCAGTCCGTACGCAGAACACGGCAAGAAAAATGAGCAGGTCAAGAAGATCACCGTCTCCATCCCGCTCAAAGTGCTGAAGATCCTCACCGACGAACGCACCCGCCGCCAGGTCAACAACCTGCGTCATGCCACCAACAGCGAACTGCTGTGCGAAGCATTCCTGCACGCCTACACCGGCCAGCCGCTGCCCTCAGACGAGGACCTGCGCAAAGACCAGCCGGACAATATCCCGGCTGCGGCCCGTGAGATCATGCTCTCGCTGGGAATTGATCCGGAACAGTTGGACGACTGAGTCTGGTTCCCTCTGGAAAGCCTGCCTCACGGCGGGCTTTTTGTTGTCTCCTGGCTGACTCGGGAAGCCCATGCTCCTCTCCTTCGAACTGCTGTTGATCTGGCTGATTGTCCTGCTTGGCGCCCTGGTACAAAGTGCCATCGGCTTTGGCCTGGCGGTGGTGATCACGCCGCTGCTGTTCCTGATCGATCCCAGTTGGGTACCGGGACCCATCATCATGATGGGCCTGCTGGTCTCCCTCTTTACCCTGCTGCGCACCGGCGTACGCTTCGAGCTGGGGATACTGGCGCCAGCGCTGCTGGGCCGCCTGCCCGGGGGGATCCTCGGCACCTGGCTGCTGTTGGTGGCCTCCGCCCACTGGCTGGGGCTGGGGATCGGCCTGATCGTCCTACTGGCGGTGTGGCTGACCCACCACAGGTACAGCTTGGCGCTGAGCCGCACCAACCTGTTCGGGGCTGGCATCGTCTCCGGGGTCTTCGCCGCCATCTCCGCCATGGGGGGACCCCCCCTGGCTCTGCTGCTCAATAATCACCGCTCCGCCGCCGCCCTGCGCCATACCCTGGCGGGGTTCTTCGTCTTCAGTGCGGCTCTCTCCCTGCTGCTTTTGATACTGGCCGGTGCCTTCGGCTGGGACGACTTCTGGCGCGGGGTGTGGTTGATCCCCCCTGTGGTGGTGGGCTTCCTGCTGGGGGACAAACTGGTCACCTTGGTGGCGCCGGAGCGGCTGAAAAACGCCACTCTGACCCTCTGCGGCGGCGCTGGCCTGCTGCTGATCTTCCGCTCTCTGACCGCCCTCCTGCCCTGAACGACGACTCCTCCCGGGACACACCCGAGCTTGGGAGCAGGAGACAGGTTCCGAGTTCCTAGGATCTAGGATCTAGGAACTCGTATCACTGTGCCCCAAAGTCCGCAGATACAAGAAAGCCCGCACAGTGGCGGGCTCGGTAGGGACTGGGCAGAGCCTCAGCAGGCGTCCGAAAGGTACCCATCCGGCAGGGTGTCAATACCGGCGACACCGGAGTCGATAGCGGCCTGGGCCACGGCGCGGGCGATGCGCGGCAGCAGACGGCCATCAACCGGCTTGGGCAGCACGTAATCCGGGCCGAAGCTCATCCCCTCACTGCCATACGCGTCCAGCACGTTCTGCGGCACCGGCTCCTTGGCCAGGCTGCGCAGTGCCTCCACCGCCGCTACTTTCATGGCGTCGTTGATGGCGCTGGCCCGCACATCCAAGGCTCCCCGGAAGATGAACGGGAAACAGAGCACGTTGTTGACCTGGTTGGGGTAATCACTGCGACCGGTACCCATGATCACGTCCGGGCGCACCGAGCGCGCCAGCTCAGGCTTGATCTCCGGGTCCGGATTGGAGCAGGCAAAGATCACCGGCTTGTCCGCCATCAGGGCGACATCCTCGGCACTGAGCAGGTCCGGCCCGGAGACACCGACAAACACGTCCGCATCGGCGATCACGTCCTGCAGCGTGCGCTTGTCGGTGTTGTTGGCGAACAGCTTCTTGTACTCATTGAGGTCATCGCGCCGGGTGTGGATCACCCCGTTGCGATCCAGCATGTAGATCTTCTCGCGCATGGCACCGCACTTGATCAGCAGCTCCATGCAGGCGATGGCCGCCGCACCGGCCCCAAGACAGACGATGGTGCTATCGCACAGCTCTTTACCTTGGATCTCCAGCGCGTTGAGCAGGCCGGCGGCGGTAACGATGGCGGTACCATGCTGGTCATCATGGAATACCGGGATCTGGCAACGCTCCACCAACTGACGCTCGATCTCGAAACATTCCGGCGCCCGGATATCCTCCAGGTTGATGCCACCGAAGGTGTCGGCAATGTTCGCCACGGTATCGATGAACTCCTCCGGTGTGCGGTGCTTCACCTCGATGTCGATGGAGTCGATATTGGCAAAACGCTTGAACAGCAGGGCCTTGCCCTCCATGACTGGCTTGGATGCCAGCGGCCCGAGATTCCCCAAGCCCAGGATGGCGGTGCCATTGCTGATCACCGCCACCAGGTTGCCCTTGTTGGTATAGCGGTAGGCGTCGTCAGGGTTGGCGGCGATCTCCCGTACCGGCTCCGCCACGCCCGGACTGTAGGCCAAGGCGAGGTCGTGGGCGGTTTCCGCCGGTTTGGTCAGGGCGATGCTGATCTTCCCGGGGACAGGTTGGGCATGGTATTCGAGAGCTTGTTCGCGCAGGTCGGTCATGATGAGTTCTTCTAGCAAGCGGGTAAAAAAGGGAGGAGGCGGGCCAAACATACCGCCTTACCTCGCAGTTACGGGAACGATTATCAAGCTTTCACATCACAATGTGAAATATCGATAACCGATAAAACCATCCCCTTAAGATGCGAGATCCCGCGGGTCAAAACTACCGAGGGGGATCACAAGAACCGGAGTCGAACCGGTAAAAAGCGGCACAAAGGGCAGAAGAAACAGAAGGAGGGGCCGGCGGGCCAGCGCCCGGGGAGAACGCAAGGGGCAGAGTCGAGTGGGAAGCCCCAAAAAAGCACAAAAAAGAAGGGGCGCCCGTGGGCGCCCCTCTTCGAGTCGTGACTCGCGCTTACTTCTTGGTAGACAGCGCGCCGAAACGGCTCTTGAACTTCTCAACACGACCGCCGGTGTCATGCACCTTCTGCTTGCCGGTGTAGAACGGGTGGCACTCAGAGCACACATCCAGGTGGATGTCTTTAGCAACGGTGGAGCGGGTCTTGATCACGTTACCGCAAGAGCAGTTCGCAGTGATCTCTACGTAGTTCGGATGGATATCTTGTTTCATGGGAAACCTCAATTAAGGCCGTGTCGCTATCCGATTCAAAGCCGGACACCACACGTAGTTACACACAGGTTTAGGGCGCGCAATGTTATAGCAATCCCCAGGGCGGGGCAAGACACACTGTCGAATTAATGCACCGCCGGCATACCGCATGTCACGGGACGCTGACGCCACGCCCTGCACTTTGATAGGGTAGTCAAGACCCTGCCAACTGTGAGCCAACGTGTTTATTCAAGTCGCCCTGCCCGTTCCCCTGCCACGCCTGTTCAGCTACCTCGCCCAGGAGGGTGCGCCTCTGCCGGCAATCGGGGCCCGTGTCCGGGTTCCCTTCGGCCAGCGGCACCAGATCGGCTTCGTGGTGGCGATAAGCGATCACTGCGATCTGCCCGCCGGCAAGCTCAAGCCGATCACCGAGGTGCTGGATACGGACTGTTTGCTGCCCCCATTTATGTGGAAGCTGGCTCGAATGGCGAGCCGCTACTACCTGTCACCTCTGGGCATGGTGCTGCCACAGCTGCTGCCGGTGAAACTGCGCAAGGGCGAGCCCAGCGCACCGACCCCGCAGACCCAGTGGCAGCTGACCGAAGCGGGTCGGACTCAGGACCCAAATCAACTGAAACAGGCCCACCAACAGGCGCGGATACTGTCCTACCTTCACAGCCGGGGTTACCTGGAGGATGAGCGTGTCGGCGAGCTGGAGTTCAGCCGCCCCTCGCTAAAGGCGCTGGCGGGCAAAGGGCTGATCGAGAGCCGGACCGAAGCCCCGCTACTGACGAAGCAGTGGCAGGACGACTTCGAGCTGGGCGAGCGCCCGCCGACCCTCAATACCGAGCAGGCGGTGGCCGTCACCGCCATCAATCAGAGTGAGGGCTTTGCCCCCTTCCTGCTCGATGGGGTGACCGGTTCCGGCAAGACCGAGGTTTACCTGACGGCGATGGAGAAGGTTCTGCGAGCCGGCAAACGGGTGCTGGTTCTGGTACCGGAGATCGGCCTGACCCCCCAGACCATCGCCCGCTTCCGCCGTCGTTTCCCCCTGCCGATGGAGGTGCTGCACTCCGGAGTCAATGACAACGAGCGGCTGGCCAGTTGGCAGCGGGCCAAGGCCGGTGCCAGCGCCATTGTGTTGGGGACACGGTCGGCGCTCTTTACCCCACTGCCGGACCTGGGTTTGATCGTCATCGACGAGGAGCATGACGCCAGTTTCAAGCAGCAGGAGGGGTTTCGTTACCACGGTCGGGATCTGGCAGTAATGAGGGCCCAACTGGAGGGCGTCCCCATTGTTCTGGGCAGTGCGACCCCCTCCCTGGAAACCCTGAACAACGTCACTGTGGGACGCTATCGCCACCTACAATTGAGCCAGCGGGCGGGCCTGGGTCGACCGGTTAAGCAGATCCTGCAGGACATTCGACACCTGCAACTGGATGCGGGACTGTCGCCGCCGCTGATCGAGCGCATCCGCCAGCACCTTGCATCCGGTAACCAGGTGATGCTCTTCCTCAACCGCCGTGGGTTTGCCCCGGCGCTGCTCTGCCACGAGTGCGGCCACCTGCACGAATGCCAGCGCTGCGACGCCTTTTACACGGTGCACCAGAGTGCCAACATGGTGATGTGTCACCACTGCGGCAGCCAGCGGGGCTTGCCGCGTCAGTGCCCCGACTGCGGTTCGACCCAGCTCTTTACCCGCGGGGTGGGCACCGAGCAGCTGGAGGGGGCGCTGGAGCGTCTGTTTCCCGGCTACCCCTCGGTGCGAATTGACCGCGACAGCACCAGCCGAAAAGGCAGTCTGGAGGCCAAGCTGGAGCAGATAAGAAGTGGTGAAGCCAAGATCCTGGTGGGCACCCAGATGCTGGCCAAGGGACACCACTTCCCCGATGTCACCCTGGTGGCGATCCTGGACGTAGACTCCGCCCTGTTCAGCGCCGATTTTCGTGCCGCCGAACGCCTGGCCCAGCTCTATGTCCAGGTGGCCGGTCGGGCTGGCCGGGCCAGCAAGGCCGGAGAGGTAGTGCTGCAGACCCATCAGCCGGAGCACCCGCTGCTGCACCAACTGATGGGGGCCGGCTACCCGGCCTTCGCCCGGGACGCCCTGACCGAGCGTCAGCAGGCACAACTGCCGCCCCACTGGCAGATGGCGATTCTGCGCAGCGAGTCCCATCAGGGTGAGGTCGCCCGGGGGTTCATCGCCCGTGCCAAGGAGACTCTGCAGGGGCTGGCTCACCCCGGGGTACAGATGATCGGCCCGATGCCCGCTCCCCTGGAGCGCAAGGCGGGCAAGTTCCGCTTCCAGGCGCTGATCCTGGCACCGGATCGCCCCACCCTGCAACGGGCTCTGGACGACTGGCTGCCCCAGTTACAAACCGCAGAGCCGGATCGGCGCTGCCGCTGGCACCTGGAGCGGGATCCCCAAGATCTCCTGTAGTTTTTATTATCGGCTCCGGCTACACTGTTCGGTTCGAAAACCGCCGTGTTCGGTCTATTTCTTAACGCTTTTTTTGGTGCAGTGATGAAAGAGCATATTCAGCATTTACTTGAACAAACCATCAGCAGTCTGAAGGACCAGGCCGTTATCCCCCAGGATGCCGCACCCCGAGTTCAGGTTGACCGCACCAAAGACAAGAGTCACGGTGATGTGGCCACCAACCTGGCGATGATGCTGGCCAAGCCCGCCGGCAAGAATCCCCGTGAACTGGCCCAGCTGATTATCGATAACCTGCCCGCCTCCGACCTGGTCGCCAAAACCGAGATCGCCGGGCCGGGCTTCATCAACTTCTTTATCGACAGTGGCCACCAGGCCCGCCAGGTGGAAGCGATCGCCTCCGATCCCCGCGCCGGCATCGCCCCGGTTGAGCAGCCGCAGATCATCGTTTCCGATTACTCCGCCCCCAACGTGGCCAAGGAGATGGCGGTCCACCACATCCGCAGTACCGTGATCGGCGATGCCGTCACCCGTACCCTGGAGTTCCTGGGCCACAAGGTGACCCGTGCCAACCACATCGGCGACTGGGGAACCCAGTTCGGCATGCTGATCGCCTACATGGAAAAAGTCGAAGGCGAAAATGATGCCGAGATGAAGCTGTCCGACCTGGAAGCCTTCTACCTCGAGGCCAAGAAGTGTTACGACGAGGATCCCGAGTTCGGTGAACGTGCCCGTAACTACGTGGTCAAGCTGCAAAGCGGTGATGCCTACTGCGAGAAGATGTGGCGCAAGCTGGTGGATATCACCATGGAGCAGAACCAGGCGATCTACGACCGCCTCGGCGTCTCCCTGACCAACGAGGATGTGGCCGGCGAAAGCACCTACAACCCGATGCTGCCTGAGATCGTCGCCGACCTGCTGGAGCAGGGGCTGGCGGTGAAGGACCAGGGCGCCACCGTAGTCTACCTGGATGAATTCAAGGGCAAGGATGGTAATGCCATGGGCGTGATCATCCGTAAGCGCGATGGCGGTTACCTCTACACCACCACCGACATCGCCGCGGCCAAGTACCGTTACGACAATTACCGCGCCGACCGTCTGCTCTACTTCATCGACTCCCGCCAGGCGCAGCACCTGCAGCAGGCATGGCTGATCGCCCGCAAGGCGGGCTACCTGCCGGACAGCACCACTACCGAGCACTGTGCCTTCGGCATGATGCTGGGTAAGGATGGCAAGCCGTTCAAGACCCGCTCCGGCGGCACGGTCAAACTGTCCGGTTTGCTCGAAGAGGCCCACCAGCGCGCCCTCAAGCTGATCGGCGAAAAGAACCCGGATCTGCAGGGTGAGGAGCTGGAGCACATCGCCCACACCGTCGCGATGGCATCGGTAAAATACTCCGACCTGTCCAAGAACCGGACCACCGACTACGTGTTCGACTGGGACAATATGCTCACCTTTGAGGGCAACACGGCGCCCTACATGCTCTATGCCTACAGCCGGATCCAGTCGATCTTCCGCAAGGCTGGCGTACAGGCGGACCAGCTCGATGGCTCCGTCACCCTGACCCATGAAAAGGAGCAGGCTCTGGCCAACAAACTGTTGCAGTTCAACGATGCGGTGCAGGGCGTAGCCAACAAGGGGATGCCGCACCTGATGTGCAGCTACCTGTTCGAGCTGGCGGGTGCCTTTATGAGCTTCTACGAAGCCTGCCCCATCAACAAGGAGGAGGTCAGTGCCGAGGATAAGGCGAGCCGCCTGCGCCTCTGCGCCGCCACCGCCAACACTCTGAAAGTTGGCCTGGGGCTGCTGGGCATCGAAACCCTGGAGCGTATGTAACCGATGACGCGGAACCGTGCGGGTAAGGGACGTTCCCGCTCCGATCGCAACCGGGCCGGCGCCAGCCGCGCCCGGCGTCGAAACCCAACCCCTGTAAAGTCGCACTTCCCCTGGCGCGTTGTCCTCTTGCTGGTGGCACTGCTGTGCCTCTTTGGCTACGTGTTGATCAGCATTCAGGGGGCCAGCGAGGAGGGGGAGCGCCAGGATAGCGGGTCCAGCCAGTCGACTCAGCAGCAGACCCAAGTACCCGCTGAACCGGCCGATCCTTTGCCACAGGCTCCCACCGAGCACTGGGAGTTTATCGATACCCTCCCCAACAAGGAGGTGCCGATCGAGCTGCCGGAGCAGACCCAGAGCGGCGGCCCCTACCAGATGCAGTGCGGCTCCTTCCGTACAGACGAGCAGGCCCAGACCATGCGCGCTACCATCGCCTTCGCAGGGGTTGAATCCCAGGTCCGTCGGACCGAGGGAAGCAACGGCGTCTGGTACCGGGTGGTGCTCGGACCCTACGAGCGCAAACGCAACGCGGAGGCGGACCGACATCGCCTGCAGAAGGTAGGGATCAACGGCTGCCAGATCTGGAACTGGAACTAGGAAAAAACGCCGGACTCGTTCCGGCGTTTTTTGATTCCGCGCCCCCACGCTGTACCCTTACCCCCAACCTCGGCTATCCGAATCTCACCGCCATGCCCAAGCGTGTCCTATGCCCGCGATGCGAGCGCCCCAGCACAGTCTGTCTCTGCCATGCCATCACACCCCTGGAGCATAAATTGCCGGTGGAGATCCTGATCCACCCCAGTGAGCTCAAGGCCGCCAAGGGGACCGCCCGACTGACCGCCCAAGTGTTACAGCATTGCCGCCTTTGGCCCGGAGAAGACGAAGCGGATTTTGCGCCCCTGAGAGCCGCCCTCGGTGACCGGCCCGCCTACCTGCTCTACCCGGGTAAAAATGCCCAGCCGGTAGAGCAAACCCGACTGCCCGAACAGGCACAGTTGCTGCTGCTGGACGGCACCTGGGGCAAGACCCATAAGATCCTGAAACTTAACCCCTGGCTGGACGCCTTGCCCCGGCTCAGCTTTGCCGAGGCCCCCGCCGGGCGCTACGAGATCCGCAAAGCTCACCGGGCCGATAGCCTATCCACTCTGGAGGCCACCGCCTACGCCCTGCAAAAACTGGAGGGCTGTGACCCTGAGCCGCTCTATCGTGCCTTCGAAGCACTCAAACAGAGCCAACTCGCCCATATGCCCGAGGCGGTTCGCCTGCGCTATCGCTCCGAAAAGCGATGAAGCAATCCCCTCCACCCTCGACAAATACAAATGAGATTTGTTATCATTTGTTGCGCTGATTTTCGATAGGAGGAGGCTATGGCACAGATCCAGATCGGCATCGACAGTGAGTTGTTGGCGCAACTGCTGAAGGGGCGGGACCTTTGCGTCGCCCGCTTAGTGCCACTGAACCCTGGGAGCAAGCAGTGGTTGTGGCACTTCTGCCTGGAGCACTGCCAAGAAGAGATCGTCCTCTCTGGCTCTCCAGATACAAGCGAGCCGCGCAGGGGCGCGGCTCGGATACCGGTGTTAGCGGTGGGCGACGACGGCCTTACATGTACTGACCACCGTTAATGGAGAGATTGGAGCCGGTGATGAAGCCGGCGTTCTCATCCGCCAGGAAGAGCACCGCACGGGCGATCTCCTCTGGCTGGCCGAAGCGCTTCACCGGGATTTGCTGGCGGATACTCTCACGGATCTCCTCCTTGATGGCGCGGATCATGTCGGTCTCAATGTAACCGGGGGAGATGGTGTTGACGGTAATCCCCTTGGACGCCACTTCCTGCGCCAGGGACTTGGTGAACCCGTACATGCCCGCTTTCGCGGCTGCATAGTTGGCCTGGCCAAACTGGCCCTTTTCCCCATTGATCGAAGAGATACTGATGATACGGCCATAGCCTCGGTCGATCATCGACGGGATCACCGCCCGGGAAAGGTTAAACACGCTGTCCAGGTTGGTGTTGATCACGCTATGCCACTGCTCGGCGCTCATCTTCTTCAACTGGCCATCCCAGGTGATCCCAGCGTTGTTCACCAGTACCGAGATGGGGCCCATGGTCTCTTCGATATCCAGCACCACGCGCTGACACTCGTCAAAGTTGGATATCTCGAACGGTAACACCTTAACGCTGGGGTGGCTCTGCGCCAGCTCACCGGCGTGCTTCTCCGCATTGCTGGAGTTTGGGCGACAGCCCGCCACCACCTGATATCCGGCTTCCGACAGCGCTTTGGTCAGGGTTAATCCAATCCCCCCGAGGCCACCGGTGATAAGTGCGATTTTGGTCGTATTGCTTTCCATGCTGACATCCTCTTCGACTTGAAAACACCTGGTCACTATATGCGTTTTTGGTTAAAAAAACTGTGACCAATTGTCTTGGTCTGACCAACAAATAATCAGCAGCGGAGGTGATGATAATTGGGCTGTATGAGCGGAAGCGCCAATCCCGTTGAGGAGGATACAACCTGCCCCATTTTGATCCGGGCGCGCCCTCTTTCAGGGCAGAGAAGCTTGGCATTCATCGTCCACTCACCCCGGGCAGTAGAAGCCTTTCGATCCCCTTTACCGGGACACCGGGGTTGATCCTGCTCCACACCATCCCCACATCTACACTATCTGCTGGCCACGCACCTTAGGTGTGGTGGCGCCCACCGAATCTGGCGGCCTCCGGGGCCGCTTTGTAACTAAGGGGTTTTCATGACCACGATTGTGTCTGTACGCCGTGGCGATAAAGTTGTTATCGCCGGCGATGGCCAAGTCTCCCTCGGCAACACCGTGATGAAGGGCAATGCCCGCAAAGTCCGTCACCTGCATGGCGGCAAAGTGTTGGCCGGCTTCGCCGGTGCCACCGCCGATGCTTTTACCCTGTTCGAGCTGCTGGAGTCCAAACTCACCGCCCACCAGGGGCAGTTGACCCGTGCGGCGGTCGAGCTGGCGAAGGCGTGGCGGACCGAGCGCTCGCTGCAGAAGCTGGAAGCGATGCTGATCGTCGCGGACGCCCAAACCAGCCTGCTGATCTCCGGCACCGGTGACGTGGTGGAGCCAGAGCACGAGATCATCGCCATCGGTTCCGGTGGCAACTACGCCCAGGCAGCCGGTCTGGCCCTGCTGCGCAATACCGATCTTGACGCCCGCACCATCTGCGAGAGCGCCCTGACCATCGCCGGTGAGATCTGTGTCTTCACCAACCTGAGCCAAACCATCGAAGAGCTGGCCACCAAGGAGGCAAACTGATGTCCGCCATGACCCCCCGTGAAATTGTCTCTGAACTGGACAGCCACATTATCGGCCAATCCGGCGCCAAAAAAGCCGTGGCCATCGCCCTGCGCAACCGCTGGCGCCGCATGCAGCTGGAGCCGGATCTGCGTCAGGAGGTCACCCCAAAGAACATCCTGATGATCGGCCCCACCGGGGTGGGGAAAACCGAGATTGCCCGCCGCCTCGCCAAGCTAGCCAACGCCCCCTTCATCAAGGTGGAAGCCACCAAGTTCACCGAGGTGGGCTACGTGGGCAAGGAGGTGGAGCAGATCATCCGTGATTTGACCGACTCTGCCATCAAGATGACCCGTGAGCAGGAGGTGGAGCGCAACAAGTTCCGCGCCGAGGAAGCCGCCGAGGAGCGGGTCCTGGATGCGCTGCTGCCGCCGGCCAAGGATCAATGGGGCAACGACCAGCAGAGCGACAACAGCAGCACCCGGCAGGTATTCCGCAAGAAGCTGCGTGAAGGCCAGCTGGATGACAAAGAGATTGAGGTCGAGATCGCCCAGGCCCAAATGGGGGTTGAGATCATGGCGCCTCCAGGTATGGAAGAGATGACAAGCCAGCTCCAGGGACTGTTCCAAAACCTCGGAGGCCAACAGAAAAAGCGTCGCAAGATGAAGGTCAAAGAGGCGTTCAAGGCGATGGTCGAGGAGGAGGCTGCCAAGCTGGTGAATCCGGAGGAGCTCAAGGAGAAGGCGATCGAGTCCGTCGAGCAGCACGGCATCGTGTTCCTCGATGAGATCGACAAGATCTGCAAGCGGGGCGAAGCCTCCGGGCCCGATGTATCCCGGGAGGGGGTCCAGCGCGACCTGCTGCCGCTGGTTGAGGGCTGCACCGTCAACACCAAGCACGGCATGGTCAAAACCGACCACATCCTCTTTATCGCTTCCGGTGCCTTCCAGTTGGCCAAGCCCTCGGATCTGATCCCCGAGTTGCAGGGGCGCCTTCCTATCCGAGTGGAGCTGGACGCCCTCTCCGCCGGGGATTTCATCCGGATCCTGACCGAACCCCACGCCAGCCTGACAGAGCAGTATATCGCCCTGATGGCCACCGAAGGCGTCGAGGTCAGCTTTACCGAGAGCGGGATCGCCCGCATCGCCGAAGCCGCCTGGCAGGTCAACGAACGGACCGAGAACATCGGCGCCCGCCGACTGCACACCGTGATGGAGCGCCTGATGGAGGAGATCTCCTTCGACGCCTCCGATCGCAGCGGTCAGAGCATCAGCATCGATGCCGACTACGTCAATCGCCACCTGGATATGTTGGTGGAAGATGAAGATCTGGCACGCTTTATTCTCTAAGCTCAAGAACAAAGGGTTCAAAGGAGAGACGGATGAAACCTAAGGTCACTGGCCTCAAACTCAGACAGGGATCCAAGGTGCTCGAGGTCCAGTTCGAGCACGGTGAACGCTTCACCCTAGCGTGTGAACTGTTACGGGTCTGCTCACCCTCGGCGGAGGTTCATGGCCACGGCAACCCCGTTTTGGTGACCAACAAGCGTGACGTCAACATCGTCAAGATTGAGCCGGTGGGCAGCTACGCGGTCAAACTGGTGTTCGATGATGGCCACGACAGCGGGCTCTACTCCTGGCAATACCTCTACGAGCTGGGCCGCAACCAGGCGCAGCTCTGGGAGGATTACCTCAACCGCCTGAAGGCCGCCAAAGCCTCACGGGAACCCTTGATCCCCATCGATGTACGGTTCTTCGAACCGGACAGCAAGTAAACCTCCAGGCCACCCCAGGTGGCCTTTTTTCTTCCCTCTGTACAGCCCCTTATGGCACTGCCCCTCGTCTACACTGGTTACAGTTATCGTCTTGGAGCCTGCCATGACTCACCCCCCCTACCATCTGCTCAACAAGTGGTTACCACAGAAAGATCAGCACCAGTGGGTGCTCGGCTGTGTTTACCATACTGCCGGCTCCGACTACCGCAAAGCCAGGGCACTGATGCTCTGCGGCGTTATCGACTTTCGCCGCGCCAGGACCACGCTGGACCCGCGTACACCACAGGCCAGTCAACGCCTGGTGTTCCGGGGCGTCTACAGCCACAGTCGCAATCCCATGTACCTTGGCATGCTGCTTCTGATCGGTTTGGGAACCTATCTTGCCAGCCCCGTGGCGATGTTATTGACACCCGCCTTTGTCCTCTATCTCAATCGCTACCAGATCGCCCAGGAGGAACGAGACCTCCTGGCCAAGTTTGGCATCGAATTTGAGCGTTACTGCCGTCAGGTACGGCGGTGGATCTGAGGTTTTTTGAAGAGAGTAAAGAGGACAGGATGGGCCGTTGCTCCGCCCGTCAGACAAGCCCCGCGGCATTCGCGCATGGACAGCATCGTGGAGTCTCGGTACGAGCTGGAAAAATCTTCTCAATAGCCGGATTCAAGACTGTGTAAGCGGGGGGCGATGGCCAGACTCCCCAGCTAGTTGGCCGATATTCGCCACCATACGCCGGAACAAAATCAGGTGGGCCGGCAGCAACAACCACCAATAGATGAGCCCCCACGCCCCGGCGGGATACCACCAGCAGGTCAGACGTAACTGGGTGCCTCCACTCTTTGTCGGATCGAGGTCGAAGGTGATCCCCCCCATGCCGGGTGCCTTCATGCCGAAAAACAGGGTCAGCTTTCTCTCCGGCTCCAACTCCGCCACCGACCAGGAGTCGACCCGATCCCCCAGACGCAATTGGTCCGGATCCCGGCGGTAGTAGTTCATTCCAGGGCCGCCAATGAGGCGATCGAACCCTTCTCGGATCCGCCAAAGGGGATCCAGGGCGAAGTAACGCGGAACACCGCCTATGCGACAGATCTCCTGCCACACCCGATCAGGAGGAGCGGCTAAGTGAGCCGTGGCCCCATCCTTCTTAGCGTAGAAGCCAAACTTCGGCTGCCAGCGGCGGCGCAAGAGGCTGGCCAGAGGCGGGGTTGCAGCAGCGACTTGGGAGCGCTCCTGCGACAAAGCCCAGCGCAGAGCCTCCTCGAAACTCATCAGGTCCCGAGGTAGGATTCGACGCAGGGGGCGGTCGTCCGCCAGAAGATCCTGCTTGAGTCCCCCGACCAGCGCCTTGGCGATCCCGGTGGGAACCGAGGTGATCCAGCGTAGCCATCGGGCGGATAAGCCGGGACTGAGCAGGGGCACCGGCAGGATCCTAATCCGCCGCCCCAGTTGACGAGCCAGGATGCGGATCTGCGCCTCGTAGCTCAACACCTCCGGGCCGCAGACCTTGTACTGCTGCCCCGCCGTCTCGGGGTGGTCCAGCAGTTCAACCAGGTCGGCCAGCAGGTCTGGCAGGGCGATAGGGGCCATCTTTGAGCGCACCCATTTCGGCGTGATCATCACCGGCAGGTGGTTGACCAGATCTCGCATCACTTCGAAGGCGGCCGAGCCGGGCCCGATGATCACTGGCGCCCCCAACTCGGTCACCGGAATACCGCTGCGGCGCAGAATCTCGCCGGTGGCAGTGCGGCTGCGTAGGTGGGTGGAGTCAGCGCCTTCCGGATGCAGGGCGCCGAGATAGATGATGCGACGAACTCCGGCCTGCGCGGCCGCGTCGGCCAGGTTTCGCGCCCCGAGAGCCTCGCGCTCATCAAACCCCGCCCCCTCTGTCATGCCGTGGATCAGGTAGTAGACGACCGATATATCTTGCAAAGCGGGTTTCAGGGTCTCGGGTTTAAGGACGTCCACCGACTGGATCTCACAGGACCAGTCGCGTGGTGCCAGTACGCTTTTGTCACGCGCGGCAGCGCGCACCCTCCACCCCCGCTGCAGTAGCTCGGGAACCAGGTGACTGCCCACGAAGCCGCTGGCCCCCAGAACCAGGATCCTTTCACTCTGTGTCATCGCCCCCTCCCCATTGTTAGCATCCTAGTTGAACGTACCAGCCGCACGGTGCGATCAGACGGCTAACGCTCCATGGCCCACTGATTCTGCCAGGCCTCCGGTAACTTCGCCTGCGCCCAGACCCGGCGGCAGAGACCCTCCGTCTCCTGCCACTGCCCTCGCTGCAGCCAGGCAACCAGCAGATCCCCCACCGGCGGGTATCCAACGGGTGGCATTGCCGTTCCTTTACGCCATTGTCGCACCCGATCCGGATCCCAGGAAGCCAGCAACTGCCCAGCCCCAAGCAGCTTAAGCGCCAGGGCATTGGATTGCTGCTCAAACTGCCCCTTGAGCGGCCGAAGTAGCAACTTTTTCCCCAACACCAGAGCTTCGGAAGCCAGTTCGAACCCCGCGGAGGCGATGACGCCCTCGCAGGCGGTGAGTTCCCTCTGGAAGTTGGCGCGACTGAAACCATGCCACTGAACATTTCCGGGAACCCTTTGCGTTGGGGCGCTGCCGTGAAAAACCGCGAAGGCCATCTCCGGCAACTGCGCCAGCAAGGAAAGAATGGTATCGGTCTCTTCGAAGGGCAGGTAGACAAGGATCCGGCCATTACTGTCGGTGGGCGTGAGGGGCTCAACGACGGGGGGAAGGAGATCGCAACCAAAATGGTGCCAGTGGCAGCCCAAGGCCACCGATGTGGGCGCGAAGTAGTTCATTATCAACCGGTTGATCGGCCCATAGCCCACCACAGGCACAGGGTGACGGAAGGCATTCTGATGGCTAATGCCGATACAGGGCTTACCCTGGCGTCGGGCCGCCCAGGCGCTGATGGGCTCAAAATCGTTGAGCACCAAGTCATACTGGGACAGATCAAGAACCCGGACATCACGCCACCATTGCCAAACTCGATTTTGGCGCAGGGTTTGCCAAAGGTCGATACGACCATCTCGGGTGACGAAACTGAGTCCGCCCTTACAGCGAAAGTCGCCGAACGCCGCCATATCGAAAAATGCCTCCCGGGGACGGCCGGAGAACAGGTAATCGACCTCCAACCCGGCCCGTTCCAACGCATCCGCCATCACCCGGGCCCGGGTTATGTGCCCGTTGCCCGTACCCTGCACGCCGTAAAGGATCCGCATGGATTTGCTCCTTGTCTTGGGATTAAAGTCGCCCAATAAATCCAGCCCAGCATGGCCGCTCCGCTCCCCGGCAGAGCCGGCAAAGTCGCAGTGGCAGACCTGAGCCGGTCCATGGCAAAGTCGGACCCGCTGCAGGCGATTCTTAATTATCCGGTAGCAGAGCGCCTCGATGACAAGGGCGAAGCCCTCCGGTTTGGACGCCGACTTAAGCTTGGGCCATAACAACAAGGTGACGGTATCGCGCACCTCCATGATCGTAATGTGATAGCGTTTCCGACGCCGAAGTTGGGAAATACTCTGTCGCAGATCATTGCATTCCAAGGATAATTCGCTACTTTGACACTCATCTGCATCACCACCCTCAGGAGTAAGGCATGCACTACAACACCTCAGAACTCTGCGA
The DNA here is from genome assembly GCF_039544205.1 of Ferrimonas gelatinilytica. Classification (NCBI taxonomy): domain Bacteria; kingdom Pseudomonadati; phylum Pseudomonadota; class Gammaproteobacteria; order Alteromonadales; family Ferrimonadaceae; genus Ferrimonas; species Ferrimonas gelatinilytica. The sequence goes on from NZ_BAABLF010000029.1 coordinate 124,403, forward strand.
CCTTTACGGCGATCAGATCGACGTCGTCGAACCGCTGTTCAGCAACTTCGGTGGCTTGGCGGCCTTCTCGGGGCCTCTGCGCACAGTAAAATGTTTCGAAGATAACAGTGCCATCGCCGAAGTGCTGGAGGAGCAGGGTGAGGGTCGGATCCTGCTGGTGGACGGGGGAGGCTCCCTCCGCCGCGCCCTGCTCGACGCGCCGCTGGCAGAGTTGGCGGTCAAGCGAGGCTGGCAGGGATTGGTGATCTACGGCGCTGTGCGCGACGTCGAACAACTGGAGGAGATGGAGTTGGGTATCATGGCGATGGCGCCGATCCCGGTGGGCGCCGTTCAACAGGGAGAGGGTCAGATCGATGTCCCGGTCAACTTTGGCGGCGTCACCTTCCTGCCGGAGGATCATCTCTACGTGGACGCCACCGGCATCATCCTCGCCGACGAGCCACTGACTCTGGAGTAAGGCCCAACCAAACCCGGCAAGCGTTAGCGCTCAGAGGGGGGACTGGACGCCATTATCATCCGGCCCCCTCTTGGCATCGGCACCCAGTGGCTCGGGGGGGGATACCCCGTACCCCTGGACGGCGTCGATCCCCAATGACCATAGGCGCGCCGCCAACTCAGCCTGCTCTACCTGCTGGGCCACCACCTTAAGTCCACGGCCGTGTGCGGCGCGGACCATCATCTCAATCAGATCGTTCTGCCCCGGTTCCTCGAGCAAGGCCCGGGTGTAAGCCGGGTCAAGCTTGATCCCCGTCAGGCCTGGCTGCGCCAGCAGCACCATTCCCGATGGGGTGGTGTGATCCAGCCAGAGCCGAGCGCCTTTGTTGGCGAGGGTTTCAATCACCGCACGGGTTCGGTCTGGGTCCATCAGGAAAGCCCGCTCAGGGATCTCCAGCCCAACCCGATTCCAGTGCGTCGCCAGTCTATGGCAAAGCGGCTTGATAAACAGGGGGTCGAGTACCGATTCAGCAGTGAGGTTACAGGTCAGAACGCTGCGCTTAGGAAGACGCGGAAGCTGCACCAACAGCGTATCGAGTATCAACAAGTCAAATCTCTGGTGGCACTGTTGTCTGGCCACTTGAGCCATTACCGCACCGGGCCCCGCCACGTTGTCACCCTCGCCAAAGCGCACTAGGACCTCATGATAGAGGTACTCTCCCCCGGCACCCTCACTGGCCTGCCATAGCAACCGGGGCGGTTGATTCAGCACCTTATCTAAGTGTCGCGCCTGTTCCGACGGCTCCACCCAACCGGGCTCTCCCTCCTGCTCACAGAGATAGAGGCTCGATTCCTCGTGAAGCAAAGCCTTCGACATCACCGCCTCCAGCCGCTCTTCAAGCCGCTCTCCCACGTCCCCCAACTGGTAGGGAACCGATACCAGTAAAACACGCTCGCCACCGGCCTGCTGCAACGCCGACAACAAGTGCTGACGCATCTCAGCCTCGAGTTGGGCGAGGGTATCCTGCATGATGCCGGGAAACAGCAGAAGAAAATCCGCAAACCCGATACGGTACGCGCGGGAGTAGGGAAGGCGTACGGTGGTCTCCGTTAGGATGGCAGCAATCTCCCTCAAAAGTGCCTGCTCCCCATCGACACCCCCTTTCAACTCCACCCGGTCCAACCCCACCAGATGCAGGCGAACCAGCATCCCACCTCCCAGCTCCTCATCGCTAAGTAGCTGGGCCAGTCTCTGCCGGCCGCGGCTGAGGTTCCCCAGACCGGTCTGCTCATCCACCAACGACTGTGCCCTCAACCGCTCCACCTGACGACACTGCTCATGGAACATCGCTTCGGAGTTATCCACCATCAGATTCATCGTCTGCACCAAAGAGCGCAGCTCACGAAACCGCGGCAGGTGTGCCTGCTTCAAGTAACGATGGCGCCGCAGTCCCGCTGCTTGCTTCTCCGCCAGGTGCAACGGTTTCAGCAGGCGGCGCAGGATCCAGCTGCCCGTGAGGCCCGCCACCAATGCCAGCAGACCGGCGCTCCATAGGGCACGCAGGCTAATCCGCCAGAGATATTGATGGGCGCGTTCGGTGCTGGCCTGGATGCTCAGTTCGGCCACCAGTCGCCACTGGGCATTAACCTCACTGCTCTCGGTCGCCGCCTCCAGCGGCAACAGCGCCTGAAACCAGGTCGGTGTGCCGGTGTCTATCTCCTGGCGTCGCCGGAGGATCTTTTCTGTGCCGTCCAGGCTGGTGAGTTGGATCTCCCGGTAATCGCCCCGGTCAAAGATGCTGTCAACCATGGAACCGGCCAACACCCAATCCCCCTGGGCCAGAACCGGCGACAGCGAGAGCCCCAGAGAGGTGGCTGTATCCTGAGCATGGCTGGCGAGTTGATGATTGAGAAACTGCTGACTGCCCTGCAGGTATAGCCAGAGGTTGGCCGCGGTTAACGAGCCGATCAACAGCAGCATCGCCGCGACCAGCAGTCGATATAAGCTCATCCTTCCCCCTCCTGTGCCAGCCGCATCATGAGATCTCCCCAAAGGTCGACCCCACTCTCACCCGCTTTGAGACGCACCCCTTGATCGAAGGCTCGGGCCCGCCAGAGCCCCTCGGCATTAAAACTGTAGACCGGCACCAGGTCCGGCCGTGCATCGCCGTCGCGGATCTCTCCCAACAGGTTGTCCAGCACCTTGGGCATTGCGTCAGGCTGATTCAGGTAAAGCAGCACCATATGCGCCTGATTGAGCTCGATCGCCTTGGCGTACATCAGCCGAAGATTTGGCGGCGGAACCCCGAGCACCCGAAGCGCAAAATACTTGGCGATCACGAAGTCCTCGCAATCTCCCCCCCCGCTGGCCACGGTTTCCAGCGGCGTGGCCCAGTAATCTGCCTGCCCCCAATGCTCCGCATCGGAAATAAAGTCCAGCCGATTAAAGTAATGGTTCACCGCTTCCAGTTGCTCAGCGGTGGTGGCCTCACGGGCCAGCTGCGCCAGCAACCACTGCTCCAGCGCCTGAACGCGGGCGACACCGTCAGGACCAAAGCGCTGCTCCAGCCGGTTCAACTGGGCTGGCTGGAAATACTGCTGCCAATCGGGTAACTCTGCCTGCACAGGGAAGCCAATCGCCAGGATAAAAAACAACCAACGACAGTGCTTCACCGCGGCACAAACAGGAGGCAGAGGGGGAAAACACGGTGCATCTATCGACCTCAAACCTTTCAACCGAGGAGATTTCTGTTAGACGCGTTAAAGTGTAGACTGTGGCGAATTTGACGAATGTACAGATAGGACCGTAACAATGGCCGACGGCGGTGATAACAAAACCCACTTTGGCTACCAGGAGGTAGCCTCGGATAAGAAAGCGGAGATGGTGGCCGATGTGTTCCACTCGGTGGCATCCAAGTACGATCTGATGAACGATGTCATGTCGTTCGGGGTCCACCGTTACTGGAAACGTTTTACCATCGAGTGTGCCGCGGCGCGTCCGGGAATGAAGGTCTTGGACCTGGCTGGCGGTACCGGGGATCTGACCGCCAAGTTCTCACACCTGGTCGGCGAAACCGGCGAAGTGGTGCTGGCGGACATCAACGACTCCATGCTCAAAGTCGGCCGTGCCAAACTGCAGGACAACGGTGTGGTTGGCAACGTCAACTACGTTCAGGCCAACGCCGAGGCCCTGCCATTCCCGGACAACCATTTCGACATCATTACCATCGCGTTCGGTCTGCGCAACGTCACGGACAAGGCCAAGGCACTGCACTCCATGCAGCGTGTTCTCAAGCCCGGCGGCAAGCTGCTGGTTCTGGAGTTTTCCAAGCCGCAGAATGAACTGATGCAAAAAGCCTACGACTTTTACAGCTTCAAAATCATTCCCAACATGGGGGCGATGATCGCCGGCGATAAGGAGTCCTACCTCTATCTCTCCGAATCTATCCGTATGCATCCGGATCAAGAGACACTGAAAAACATGATGTTGGAGGCGGGCTTCGACCAGGCGGATTACGTCAACATGACCAATGGTGTGGTCGCACTGCATCGGGGCTACAAATTCTGATCGTAAGGGGCCAAACCCCTGGCCCTTTGATTTCACGCTTAGGAAGGCTATGCAAATCGCAACATTAGCAGCAGGCTCCCTGGAGAAAGCCTTAGCGAGTCTGCTGAAATACCACCCCGACCCTAACCCCCTGGCCTCCTGGCACGGGCAGGTGATCCAACTCACCTTGGCGCCCCTGCCGTTTGACCTTTTTCTCATCCTGAGCAACCCCATCCAGGTCTACAGCAGTTACGGTGGCGACCCCCACTGCCGACTCTCATTGAGCCTGAACACCCTCAAACAGATTCAGGCGGGAGCGCCACTCTCGGAGCTGATGAAACAGGGCAGCCTGGAGATCCAGGGTGATATGCAACTGGCGGGGAAACTGGCGGGGCTACTCAGTGCTATCGAGCCGGATCTCGCCGCTCCCCTGAGCCGCTTTATGGGTGACGCCATGGCCTACCGAGTCGAGCGCGCCGGGCGACGACTGACCGCAGAAGCAGCCCGGCAACTTGGCCGGCTGCAGAAGCACGGTGGTACCCTGCTCCAGGAGGAGCTGCGCATCGCACCGGGCATCCCGGAGTTTCGACACTTCAGCGGCCAAGTGACCGAGTTGCAACAACGTAGCGAAGTCCTGCTTCAACGTCTTGATGCCCTGGAGTCAACGCGATGAGTCTGACTGCTCTGCGAAGGGGTTTGACGATTGCCGCCACACTGCGCCGATACCGCCTGCTGGCGCTGCTACCGCCTCATCGGCAGCCCGCAGCACTCCGTTGGCTGGATCGGGTCCTATTCTTCCTGCCTCGGCAAGCCGCAGATCAGCCGGCTCCCCAACGTCTGAACCTGGCCCTGCAACACCTTGGGCCGGTCTATATCAAGTTTGGGCAGATGCTCTCCACCCGACGGGACCTGCTACCGGACGATCTCGCCGATGCGCTGGCAACCCTGCAGGACCAGGTCCCCCCATTCTGCTCCGAGCTGGCCCAGCAACAGATAGAACAGGCACTGGGCGGGCGTATTTCTGAGCATTTCGATGAGTTCGACCCCAAACCGCTGGCCTCGGCATCCGTGGCACAGATCCACACCGCTCGACTCAAAGAGAGCGGTGAGTCTGTGGTCCTTAAGGTTATCCGTCCCGGGATCCGCAGCACCATCGAGTCCGACCTTAGCCTGATGACACTGGTTGCCAGGCTGCTGGCGGCCAGTCGCCAGGGGCGACGCCTTCATCCAGTGGAAGTGGTCGAGGATTACCGGCGTACCATACTAGCGGAGCTGGACCTGGTGCGCGAAGCGGATAATGCCATCCAGCTGCGCCGCAATTTTCGGGACTCTGATGCCCTCTATATTCCCCAGGTCTACCCCAGGTTCAGCCATCCAAGCCTGATGGTGATGGAACGCATCAACGGGATCCCGGTCACCGACATCGCCGCTCTGCAGGCGCAAGGCACCAACATGAAAAAGCTGGCGGAAAGGGGGGTTGAAGTGTTCTTTACCCAGGTCTTCCGTGACAACTTCTTTCATGCCGATATGCACCCGGGGAACATCTTCGTATCGCGCCAGCATCCGCAGGACCCCCAATATATCGGCATCGACTGCGGTATCGTCGGCCGCCTGTCAGAGCAGGATAAGCGGGATATGGCCGCCATCTTCCTGGCCTTCTTCAACCACGACTATCATGTCCTGGCCCAACAGTTTCTGAGCTCTGGCTGGGTTCATGCCGATACCGACATGGCGGAGTTCGAGTATGCCTTGCGTAAAGTCTTCCAGCCGCTGGAAAACAAGCCACTGGCAGAGATAAGCTTTGGCCATGTCCTGGTTCAGCTGTTCCGCACCGCCCACCAGTTCGGCATGATCGTGAAGCCTCAGCTGGTTTTGCTGGAGAAGACGCTTCTCTATGTTGAGGGGCTAGGGCGGCAACTCTACCCGCAGCTGGATCTCTGGGCCACCGCCAAGCCCTTCCTGGAACAGTGGATGGCACAGCAGCACAGCCCGACGAATCAGCTTAAAAAGCTTAGGCAAGCGGTTCCAAAGCTGGCGGAACAGCTTCCAGGCTTACCTCAGCTACTGCATGAAAATCTGCTACTTGGACGCAACCTGCTTGCCAACCCCGGTCAGGTAATGGAGCGCTACATCGCCGAACGGCGGCGGCAGCACACCAGCAACCTGATCTTTTCGGTAGGCGGTGTATTGGTGATCTCAAGCACAATCTTGCTGGGCAAAACCGTTACAATCTGGCCATCGGCCACTTTGGCGGCTGCTGGGCTGCTCGCTTGGTGGCTAAGCTGGCAGATTAGGCAACCGTAATGAAGTCACGGTACACTTAACTTCTACATTCGGTGTAGAGCACCGAGTCGATCAATTTGATAGGAGCCGTCATGGGCAATTTTGGTATTTGGCAACTGCTGATCGTTGCACTCATTGTCGTTCTGCTGTTCGGCACAAAGAAGCTGCGCGGTATCGGCAGTGATCTGGGCGGCGCCGTGAAAGGCTTTAAGAACGCCATGTCCGACGACAAGCAGGATGAGTCCAAAAAAGCACTTGAAAACAGCGATAAAGCCGAGCGAAGTGCAGAGAAAACCGAACAGAAGAACAAAGAGCAGGCGTAATCAAATATGCTCGATGGATTCGGCTTTTTCGAGCTTCTGGTGATTGCCGTTCTGGGGCTGATTGTACTGGGCCCAGAGCGTCTCCCCGTGGCCGTGCGTACCGTTTCAGGTTGGGTTCGGGCCATCAAGCGTATGGCCGGATCGGTAAAGAATGAGCTGGAGCAGGAGCTGAAGATCGAGCAGCTTCACGCCGACCTCAAAAAAGCCGAGGCAAAGGGGCTCAAAGACCTGGATCCGGATCTACAGAAATCCGTTCAGGAACTTCGTGATGCCGCCGCTTCAGTCACTCGAAGCTACCAGGATACCGACACCAGCACTCCGACCGCGGCACCCAAAGAAGAATCGACCGCTTCGTCAACGGATGCCGACGCCAAAGCGAAAGAATAATTATGTCTGAGCAACAACCCCTCATCAGCCACCTGATGGAGCTGAGAAACCGGCTGATGCATGCGTTTGGCTCGGTATTTGCCGTTTTCTTCGCCATCGCTTACTGGGCTAATGATATCTATCACTATCTGTCCAAACCGCTGTTGGCGGTGATGCCGGAGAGTGCTTCGATGATCGCCACTGATGTGGCCTCGCCCTTCTTTGCCCCCTTCAAGCTGACGCTGGTGGTGTCCTTTTTCATTGCCATCCCCTATGTGCTTTACCAGATCTGGGCCTTCGTCGCACCTGGCCTCTATCGCCATGAAAAACGCCTCATTACCCCGCTGCTGTTCTCAAGCACACTGCTGTTCTACGCCGGCGTAGCCTTTGCCTACTTCGCCGTTTTCCCAGTGGTATTCGGCTTCTTTACCAGTGTGGCACCGGAAGGGGTCCAGGTCGCAACCGACATCAACAGCTACCTGAACTTCGTGCTAAAGCTGTTCTTTGCCTTCGGGCTGGCCTTTGAGATCCCGATCGCAGTACTCTTGCTGTGCTGGAGCGGTGCCACCACGGTGGAGAGCCTGAAAGCCAAGCGTCCCTACATCGTCGTAGGTGCTTTTGTCATTGGTATGGCACTGACGCCGCCAGATGTGATCTCCCAGACCATGCTGGCCGTTCCCATGCTCCTGCTGTTTGAGGGTGGGCTGCTGTTTGCACGCCTCTATACCCCAAAACAGGATGAAGAGGAACAACACGAACAATAGGTCGCCAACGGTTTTGAGCGGCCATAACATCCCACGGAGGGTTTCATGCGCCGTTCACTGTCTCTGACTGCGGCGCTGCTATCAAGCAGCGCCGCTTTTGCTTCTCCCCTAGGCTGCGATAGCCAAGTCGATCCACAATCCCGCCTTACCTGCCTGGAACGACTTTCCGATGCGGTCACTCAGTGCAGTCAGCAGGAGGATAAGCTCGACCGTCTGCTCTGCTTCGATGCCCTTTCCACTTCCGAGTCCTCCCCTGCCAACCCCCGAGCAGATTCAGGTAAGCCTGAGGGAGCTTTCCCTAATCAACCACCTGCAATAACCGCCGCTCCTGAAACAGATTTCGGTCTTGAGCGCCTGGCCATCAAGCAGACCCCGGACCAACTGACCGGTCAGGTCAGTGCCATCCAGACCGATCCCTATGGCAAGTGGACGCTCACCCTGGAAAATGGACAGCGTTGGCGCCAAACCGAGTCAAAGAGGCTACGGGTAAAGATCGGTGAATCGGTTATCATACGAAAAGGGGCACTAGGTTCATTCAGCCTCTCCAGGGAGGGCTCCAACAACAGTACTAGGGTAAAACGCATTCAGTAGCGCCACGCTGCGAGCCTTCACGCTTGCCGACGTATGGCTTATGCAGGAAGCCACTTTGCCTTTGCGAGGGCTTAAAGGCTGTTTAAGGGGCACCTGGCCGTTCGTCCGTCGCAGTGAAGCTGAGTAGTGATGCAGCACTTCACCGGGAGAGAAGATCACGGCAGGATCGACTCAGGAGATAGCTATTCGATCGCTCACCCGGAGCAACGCCCCGCGCCTTTAAGCACGGGGCGTTGTAATTGATGACCTGTGTGGCGTGGTTGCCCATATTTAGAGCATCATTCTGTGTGCGGTCATGTTGCTGCGGGTAACGTGCAGATACGAAAAAGGCCCTGTCCGAAGACAGGGCCTTGATCTGAATAAGCGTCTGGCGATGACCTACTCTCACATGGGAACTCCCACACTACCATC
>NZ_BAABLF010000030.1:0-139707 GCF_039544205.1 Ferrimonas gelatinilytica
AAATCTGCCTAACAAATCGCTGCACCGGACGTTTGACCCGCCGCCCATTTTTGCTGCCGCAAAAACGGTCGTCGCCTCAAACGCCGGTGAGCTCAGGCGTTAGGCGTACAAGAAAGGACGGAGTATTTTGTTAGGATATTTGGTAACCGCATTACCCCATATAGTTGCTATTTTAAGCTTAGTATTTTTAACCAAAGCTCTTATAGAATGCTTTAAAGGTAAAGTTCCTTCAGCTCCTGCTGCAATAGGAAGGGCACTAGGGATTATCGTACTAGGCCAGCTAACCTGTTTTTATTTGTTATGGTATATTTTTTCATTCTTATTGAGCTTTATTAACATTGCAGCCAAAGATTCAAGTATTGCACTTTTTCATGGACCAATAGGTATTATTTTCATTTTAGCTGCTGGCTTTTTAGCTGTTCGTACTTTTGAAGATACTCAGTCTATGAACTTAAAAATTGTCGCAGTAATTGGACTTCTAATCCAAGGATTAATTACTGCTTTTAATTTTAATGAAGGGTTATCTACAAATATTGCTTTGTATTTGCTAATACCTCTAATATTTATCGGTGGTTATATAGGTAAACGTACGCCTAACAAGCTGTTCAAGCGGGACAAATAACAGTTGGCTGGTTCCGCTTCGCTTCACATTTTAGCCAACTACTATCCGCCCCTTAACAGGGCGTTATGTGCCCAGTGCGCGTTAAATGTATGAGGCAAGATGTGGTATGAAATTCATACTTAGAGTTGCTGGAACATCGTTGGGAACGGTGTTCATCGTGCTTGCCGTTTATGAGACCATTAGTAGCACTGGGACGATGAGCACTCTTAGCGTTATGTCTTCCTATGCCGTTGGAGCAGCGTTTACCTACTATGGCCTTACCGGTCGATCCAGGCTGCTAAAAAAAAAGCTGACCTCGGTAGGAAAGCTTAGATCTCACTTGAAATATGAATAGCACATAACAAGGCGCTACAGGCGGATCGCAATCGCTCGGCTGGCTGTTGCTCGTGCCTCGCAGATTTTAGCCAGCCAAAGTGCTTCCGCTGAGCGGGGCGTTATTTTTGCTTATTTGAATTATGGAGGATAAGAGTAGGTGATATTCCCACAAGCTCTAAAAGTTGGTGATAAAATTGGCTTCTTTTCACCATCTTCACCCGCAACGGCTTTTGCGCCAGTTCGTTTCAGACGAGCAAAATCGTATCTGGAATCTCAAGGCTTTGATCTAGTAGAGGGGCACCTCACTGGCTGTTCTGATTCATATCGTTCCGGCTCAATTCTAGAGCGTGCAGAAGAGTTTAACCGATTAATCCGTGACCCTAATGTTCGCTGTATCATGTCTACAATTGGTGGTAGCAATAGTAACTCTCTATTGCCCTACATCGACTATGAAGCACTCAGAAACGATCCCAAGATTATCATTGGCTATTCTGATGTAACGGCTTTACTACTGGGTATCTATGCTCAAACAGGACTTATTACTTTTTATGGCCCAGCATTGGTTGCATCATTTGGTGAGTTTCCACCCTTAGTTGACGAAACACTTAAGTCTTTTCTGGATATTTTATGCTCGGAGTCTGACTCGTATCAGTACACAATGCCTCCGTCGTGGACAGATGTTATGCACGACTGGGAAACTCAAGACTCTCCAAAATCTAGTTACGCAAATGAATGGCAGTTTTTAGGTAATGGCCAAGTTAGTGGTCGTATAATTGGTGGTAATCTTAATACTATGGCAGGCATATGGGGTAGCAAATATATGCCTAAGATAGAGTCAGGCGATATCCTCCTGCTTGAAGACTCTCTCAAAGGTATAGAAACAGTCGAACGTTCTTTTGCCCATTTAATGGCTTGCGGTGTGTTTGAAAAGGTTGGTGCAATTGTATTAGGTAAGCATGAACTGTTTAATGACAAAGGGACGGGGCGCTCGCCACTTGACGTTTTGCTTGAGGTGTTAAATGGTAAAAACGTCCCTATACTTTATGGTTTCGACAGTTGTCATACGCACCCAATGCTGGTTACACCTCTGGGCATTCAGGCTTCAATCGATTTTGACAGCCAAACTATTGGGCTTGAAAGTCAGTGGGTAACAGCAAAATAACAAAGCATTTAAGAGTGATTCCAAACGCTTGCCGGTTTCGCTTCGCTCACAGTATGGCAAGCGCTTGTCACACCTTAACGCAGCGTTAGGCGCAATATGATAACGAGGGCGATAATTTTAATCTTTATAATCTGCATATCTAGTTGTGCGCTATTTGCAGATTTAGATTATGTAAAAGTCACACCAGTTAAATTTGTTCCAGTAGTTGGTAGTGGAGGACCTAAGTGTCAAGGAATGTGCCCCTCCGACATAGAGGATGCGGAAAAAATTGAAGTAATGGCTGGCAGAACTGCTTTCTGTAAGATTGTTGAGCCAGCCGAATGTTATGGAAACTTAAAAGCCAGTTCCGCCTTTTTGGAATTTGCAAAGAAAGAAGTGGTCAATAAAGGACTTTGCACTAATACTAAGTACGCGGGCGAAAACTCGGAACATCCCAAGATTTATACTGTGGAGGGAAATTCAGTTTTCTGGATTTTCGTTATTTGTGGTAACGAGAGAGTTTTGTAGGAATGTCGCCTAACAAGCGCATAAAGTGAAGGGACTGCTATCGCTTGGCTCGGTTCCGCTTCGCTGCACAGTATAGCCAAGCATTATCAGCCCCTTATGCGAACGTTAAGTGCCAAGGAGAGCCATGAGTAATCGTTCAGCCATAATCGCAATAATAATTCTTGCAGCTCATGCTCTTTTCACTCATTTCTTTAGCGAGCATTTTTCAAAGGCACCGTTAAAAGAGCCTATAAATCTTACTGACTCGGTTAATTCTACATTTGAAATTTATATACCCATGGAGCAAACATACGAGATTAATTTACTTTTTGACCGTAAAGAACTCGACTTTGAATATTTAAAAAGCGTACTGGGTAACATGACCAACAATGATGAAAACGGAATGCCTTTAAATGTAGTTTGGTCACTTTATAAAGAAGATAGTTTGGTCAAATCTAACAGCTTAATAGCTTTAAACTCTTGTGGTTGGTCACAGGCGCAAGTTTATCGTTGCCTTGGAAAAATAAAAGTTCCTTCTGGTAAGTATAAATTTTCAATCAATGTAAATAATCCAAGCCGCGAGTTTGCTAACTTCACAAGTTATATCTCAATAAACTATAACTTTAAAAATGCACATACTTGGCAAACATCGTATATGTTCTTAGGGATGTTATTTAATATTTTTATCGCACCGTTCATAGGTGGTATCATTTTGCTTATTTTAATTGTTAGGTATATTAGGCACTTAACAAGCGCATAAAGTGAAGGGACTGCTAACGCTTGGCTCGGTTCCGCTTCGCTGCACAGTATAGCCAAGCATTATCAGCCCCTTATGCGGGCGTTAGTTGCGTAGGTTGAGCCGATGCAGCATCAACATAAATTACAATTACAAATAAGGAAATATTAATGCGTTTAGGACTATTAATTGTATGTACCATATTTTTCTCCTTTTCAGCTTTTTCTCAAGATGATGAGTACCTTAATCAGGTTCAGCAACTTGACTGGAAAGGTGTCGTTGATAGCTATGAACTTCCCTCTAATGATGCAAAGATTACGATTAGTGAAAATGAGTATTTAGTTTTGGGAAAAGATGCCCACAAATTCATGCTTCTTACAGAAGGGCACGATGGCTTCAAGCCTGACGCCGTAAAACTCAAAATACATGCAGATGAATCTGAATCTACGGCAATTTATCAGCGATATGACATTGGTTTTGTAGAAACTGATGACTGGGAAGAAAACATTGATTCCGATGAGATGTTAGCTGAAATCATACAAGGCACAGAAGAAACCAATAAAATACGCGCTGAAGGTCATGCCAAGCTATATATTGACGGTTGGGCGCAAACGCCTTTTCTGGATAAAGAGAATTCGATTATTTATTGGGCTATTAATGGGCATACAAGTGAGAATACACAATTTATTAACGCTAAAGCATTAAAACTAGGCAGAAAAGGTTATACAGAAGTTATTTGGGCTGGTTCTCCTGACCAATTTACTAATGCCGAAGCTGTATTAGAGCCTGTTTTGGCGAGTTATACATATAATGAAGGCTTTCAATATGACGACTTTATACCTGAAACAGACACTGTTGCTGCAATGGGAGCTGGCGCATTAGTTTATAAACTTGCAACAGGTAAAGCCGCTGTTAAAGCTGGATTCTTAGCCGCTGCTGCTATTTTTGCTAAAAAGTTCTGGTTTATCATTTTTATACCGTTCGTATATGGTTGGAAATGGATCAAACGAAAATTTTCTGGCAAATCAGAGTAAGCAGCTAACAAGTTGCTAAAGTTCGTTCGTAAACTCACTGGGACAATTAACAGTTGGCTTGGCGCTTCGCGCAAGTTTAGCCAACAGTCAATTGCCCCTTAGCAAAGCGTTATGCATAAGGAAGCGCAACAATGACAAAGCAATACAAACTGCTCTCCGGCTCTGGTGAACTATTCCTAAGTGATAAACCTGGTGTGCTTGGTGGTAATAGCAAAGCCAAAATATACGGCAAGCTTGATTGTTCCGCTGCAAATAGAGCGCTTGCTAAGGGGTACGCTTCCCATAGAGTATTCTTTGTATCTGAGAGTGATGCGATAAACGCAGGCTACCGCCCCTGCGGTAGTTGTATGTGCGAGCAATACAATGAGTGGAAAAAACACTCAAATGCATAACAAGGCAATCAACTTCATCGCTGACGCTCCGGCTGATTAAAGCGTTAGGTGGGTTTTAATACTGAGAATACCTTACGATGAAATTCTACGATAAATACGTGCTTCCTCGGATCATAGATTTTACCTGTGGCTTAAAGCCAATGATGAAGCAGCGCGAGAAAATTGTTCCCCTGGCCGAAGGGCGGGTGTTAGAGATCGGAATCGGTTCGGGATTAAACTTGCCTTTCTATAACCCAAGCAAAGTCAAACATTTATGGGGGCTGGATCCATCTCAGGAGATCTGGGCTTTAGCGCGAGACACGCACGGAAAACTTGGCTTCGATGTTGAGTTTATCGAGGCGTTTGCTGAGGATATCCCGCTGGATGACGGTACAGTCGACACCGTATTGATTACATACACAATGTGTACGATTCCAGGCGTGATATCTGCATTGAATGAGGCACGCCGTGTACTCAAGCCTAATGGTCGCCTCCTGTTTTGCGAGCATGGTCTGGCGCCCGATGAAGGTGTGCAAAGATGGCAAAACAGGTTGAATCCCACCTGGAAAAGAATAGGGGGTGGTTGCAATCTCAATCGGCCAATTCCTCATCTAATTCAGCAAGCTGGTTTTAAGATTCGAGATATGGAATCTATGTACATTCCCGGATGGAAGCCCGCCAGTTTCAACTATTGGGGGATGGCTACTCCTCGCTAGCACGGCTGCGCCACCTATCAATGCGTTGCAGAGGGACCGGCCTGCAGCCGCCGGCTGATTGCAGCGTCGAGAGGCTATCAGGCTGATGGATAGACTCACTGAACATTGGCAGAGACCAATCATCACACTTGCCGAGACAAAGCTTGTTCGTAGCCGTTCTATAGAAGAGAGAGCCTTCGTTGATTCCAGGCAGGGTATCTTGCCCTAGAGTCCATTGAAGATACTGTGCGAGATCTAAGTACAGAAAAACTAGTGAGTTACCTTAATAGTGAGTATTCGAGTCAGGTCGGTGAGTGAGAGACTCTTAACAAGTAAAAACAGCATCGCCCTGCGGTCTGGATGCGCTAATGCACGTTAGCTGCAATACTAAAAACATTACATCTCTTTCAACGACAGGCGTTCAACATGGCTACGGGTTCAGGAACCACAATGAAAATCATCGGTATTACTCTGGTAGTTTTAGGACTTGGACTTGCAATATGGGGCTATCAATTATCAGGTTCTGTCGGTTCTCAAATATCACAGGCCGTCACAGGCTCGGATACAGATAAAGTAATGACTTTCTACATTGCTGGCGCTGTCAGTTTTGTTGTTGGCATATACCTTTTCCTTAAAAAATAAATGGGAGGCAACATGGATATCATCAGCTTTTTAGTATTTTTAGCAGTTGGCGCGCTGGTTGGGTGGCTTGCTGGCGTCATAGTGAAGGGCAGAGGATTTGGTGTTATAGGCAATATAATTGTGGGAGTTGTTGGTGCTGTACTTGGTGGTTTCATATTCGGTTTGCTCGGCATAACAACAGGTGGTTTTTTGGGATCAATAGTTATGGCAACTATTGGTGCTATTATTTTGCTGTTTATAATTGGTTTGGTTAAGAAGGCGTAGCTCAATAGCGGTTAACAATAAAATCAATCTGGCAAATATTTCAGCGGGTAAAAATTCCCCGCTGAAATATTGCCGAATTATTTTGTCGTTGTATTAATTAACGAAGACTATCATTTAAATACTATGGCTACCTAAACTGTTTCAGCGGCGGATTTGTCAGACATGGACAACATTGCAAACAATCCTTCGTCCCGGTTCATCTGTTTAGCGTTGTTCGTAATCATTGCTATAGCCGCGTACGGCAGTGAAATTGTTGAACCCAATCCTGAGCAGTGGCTTATGGAGGCAGAGGCCGCCTACGACAGGGTCGAAAGTTACACCGCCATTTTTCATAAACAGCAGCGGATAGCGGGCGAACTTCTTGACGAAGAGACCATATTCCTAAAGTTCAGGAAACAGCCATATTCCCTGTACATGAAGTGGGTGACAGAACCCTACAAGGGTAGCGAGTTACTGTACGTAGTGGGCTGGAATAAGGGCCGAATCAAGGCGCACAGAGGCGGATTTTTCAGCTTTATCGTTCGCAACCTCGCCCCAAATGACCCGAAACTCATGGAAAATGACCTTCGCCCGGTGACCAGTACAGGGGTTGGATTCCTCCTGCAGACTGTTGCGATAAACATGCGTAAGGCGATCAAAGCTGGTGTGCTCACGTTCACTGATCACGGAAAAGAAAGTGTCTACGGCAGGGACACGCAGGTCATGGTAATCGACATACTACCCAACGAGAATGCGGAGGACTACGACGGTGCGCGGTTTGTTATCAACCAGGATGTCGAGAGCAAGATCCTGATACGGATCAGAGTCTATGACCGGAAAGGCCAGCTCATCGAAAACTACGGGTACGAGAACCTAAACCTTGACGCGCGTCTGTCAGACGCCGACTTCGACCCAAAGCGTCCGGAGTATGACTTCTAATTTTTTCCATTGAGATCAGAACAAGGACCTCTATCTGGGTAGCGTCTTCATGGGGTGATTGCACATAACAATCGCTTTTAGACGACGTATTTTCCGTCGTCCCGCTCTGGCAAACCTGCAATTCAAGCGGGTTGTTCAAATAATAAGGAGTTTAAATTTTGAATAAATTACAGAAAATAGGGGGTGTTTCCGCTATTTTTGAAGCCATTATTTACGTATCTGCATTTGTATTCTTTGGTGCGTTTTGGAATTTCCCTACCGATGCTGATTCTGTACAAAAGTTTGCCTTTTTAGCTGAAAATCAGGTCATTCTATCCATCGTAAATCTCATTATGTACGTACTCTTTGGGATTGTTTTGGCTGTATTAGTGCTGGCGATTAATGAGCGCTTGAAAAGCAATGCCCCAACCCTTTCACAAATTGCCTCTATATTTGGTGTCGTTTGGGTGGGCTTAGTCATTGCCAGTGGAATGATTGCAAATATAGGGTTATCTGCTGTTTTGGAGCTATCAACTAAAGACCCAGAACAAGCTATGACAGTCTGGCGGGCCATTTACTCAGTAGTGGAAGGTTTAGGTGGTGGAAACGAAGTGGTTGGAGGGCTTTGGGTTCTATTGCTAAGTTTTGCCGCTTTAAAAGGTGATGAGTTTTCTCAAAGGCTTAACT
Source organism: Ferrimonas gelatinilytica (assembly GCF_039544205.1). Classification (NCBI taxonomy): domain Bacteria; kingdom Pseudomonadati; phylum Pseudomonadota; class Gammaproteobacteria; order Alteromonadales; family Ferrimonadaceae; genus Ferrimonas; species Ferrimonas gelatinilytica. The sequence goes on from NZ_BAABLF010000030.1 coordinate 7,912, forward strand.
ACTTCGGGATCTTTGTTGGTATTGTTGGCATTCTTACCGTTTATCCTGCTGAAGTACTTACAGAAATTTTTGGTGTAAGCCAAATTGTATGGTTTTCTTGGCTGGGAGCAGCCATGGTTGCGAGTAGTAAAAGCTAACAAGCCAATAAAGCAGGGCAGAAAAAGTTGGCATATTGTCCTTCGTCGCTAATTTTAGCCAACAAATTTCTGTCATTATTATGGCGTTAATTGCTCTTAGCCAAGCGTAAGTGCTTGACAGTCGGAATGACTTTTTATGATTACAGGTCAGCAAGAAAGTCCAGGAATGTCCCGATTACCAAAGGAATTTGCGGATCGGCTGGCAAACCCCTTTGTGCGCTTCTTGCGCATTGAGTCAGCGGGTGGGGCAATGCTTCTATTTTTTACTGTTGCCGCACTCATTCTATCCAACTCACCGTGGGCAGGATCGTTCGAACACGCATGGGAGACACAGGTCGGTCTTCAGGTGGGCTCAATCGAGTTTGCCCGTTCGCTGCGGGAGTGGATCAACGATGGGCTGATGACGCTGTTTTTCTTTGTTGTCGCATTGGAACTTAAGCGGGAGTTGGTTCTCGGAGAGTTGAGCAAGCCTCGCATGGCCGCGTTATCTATCGTCGCTGCCTTGGGCGGTATGATCGTTCCCGCTGCGATCTATCTGGCACTGCAATCAGGTCAGCCCGGCCAGCATGGATGGGGCACTGTCATGGCAACTGACACGGCGTTTGTTATCGGTTGCCTAGCCCTGCTTGGCTCGCGCATTCCTCAAAGCTTACGGGTGTTCATGTTGTCGTTGGCGATTGTTGACGATATCGGCGCAATACTTGTCGTCGCAATCGGCTACAGTAGCGATATTGCCTGGTGGCCGTTGGTGATGGCTGCGCTTGGCCTGTTGGTTATCCGTGCAATCACATTGCTCGGCTTTCGTAGCTTTCCTCTCTACTTTCTGGTGGGCGTGTGCATCTGGTTTGCAGTGGATGCGTCCGGGATCCACGCTACCATCACAGGCGTGATGCTCGGCCTGATGACGCCAGCGCGTCGATGGGTCAGCGATCAGCGGCTATACGCGATATTGGGTCAGGTTATTGCGCACCCAGCCAGCAGCGAAGGCAGCGGAGTCACGAAGGACCGACAAACATTACAGATGGCCGAAATTGCCGCGCGTGAAACGCTATCTCCTGTGGAGCGTCTGGAGATCGCGCTACATCCCTGGGTAGGCTTTGTAATCATGCCCCTGTTCGCATTTGCCAATGCTGGCATGTCACTCACGCTCAGCGAATTGGAAAGCTTGCTTACCGTGGCGGTTTTCTTGGGTTTCGTGCTTGGTAAGCCTATTGGTATTCTTTTTTTCTGTTGGCTGGCTATACGTTTGCACATTGCGACTCGCCCACCAGAACTCAGCTGGAGGTTACTGGCCGGTGGTAGCTTGCTCGCGGGAATCGGCTTCACCATGGCGCTGTTCATTGCGAACATGGCTTTCGATAACAGTCTGATTGACAGTGCTAAGCTGGGAATCTTCTTCGCATCTGTTTTCTCTGCAGTGGCGGGGCTTGCACTTTTGATGTGGATTCCTGAACGTGTAAAAACGCCTTGAGTGTGAAACAAATGAAAGCTCTTCATACCAGCATGGAGCGGTGATAACGGATACCGTTCGTGTTGCCACTGGCGCTAACAAGGCGCTACAGGTTGATCGAAATCGTTTGGCTGGATGTTGCTCGTGCCTCGCATATTTTGGCCAACCAAACTGCTTTTGGCATAGCGGGCGTTAATTTATCAATTATAGATCCGAACTAGATACAGGGGAAACTGATGAATTCACCAACAGTAATTTCATTGCTTGGCTTTGTTAGTTGGAGTTTATTGTTGCTGGTTATTATGGAGGCCATTCGTACTAAAATGGTTTTGACAAAAGAAGTAGCCCCGAATGGATTCAACCCAGAAAACTCAAATTTATCCCCCTTTATGCAACGGCTGGCAAGAGCTCATGCCAATTGTGTAGAGGGGTTACCCATTTTTGGTGGTTTATTGGCTTTTTCGATTTTTACTGGAAATCAGTCAGTAACAGATCAACTCGCCCATGCTTTCCTTGCAGCCAGAATCGCCCAATCTGCCGTACATTTACTGTCTACGAGCCCCGCAGCAGTTACTTTAAGATTTAGTTTTTTTGCGGTTCAAATGATTATAGGCGTGTTCTGGTGTTACAAGCTGTATGAGGCAGTCGCTTAGAGAATAGTTGGCTTAACAACACCAGGCAACATCGGCCATTTGATGGCCTGGCGCTTCTTTCAATTGACCATTGTTAACGGCGCCATGTCTCACTAATATCAAATACTCAACAAGGGAATTGTAAATGAAATATTTGACCGTGCTATCACTCTTTTTAGTGCTGCTAACAGGATGCAAATCCACTCAAACACTTAAGCCTGTCTCCCAGATCAAACCCTCGGTTGCAAAAGAAGGTTCCCTTGCCAATGAAAAACTAATCTTAGATGCTACAGCAGGCTTGCAGGCGCTAATGGGGACTCCTATCAAAAGCTCTGAAGTGTTAAAGTTTGTTATTCAGCAGCCGATTGGAGACAACGGCTCTCGCGCATGGCGGGAAATGTGGATCGTTAAACAACCTGAAAACACAACTCAGTTCTTACTCACATTTAAAGAAGTAGGCTTGGGTTCGGCTGAATTTGAAATAACGCCAATGGACGGTGGGAAAGATCGTTATAAATGCCCTGACAATATTGCCCAATTTCCCATTGGGGACACAACCTCAGATGATGTGGTTTCATGCATGGGAAAACCTCGACACGAGGACTATAACTCTGATGGACGTTTTGTTTATCTCTATGAAACTCAGAATAAAATCATACTGACCTATCTATTCGGAAAAGATAAAAAACTCGTAAAAATCACCGGCTATGAGAAATCTGGTGGATAGAGAGACAAAGTTGCAATTAACTCGTTATCATGTTGTCTGAGGCAATAATCTTTAGGCTCAGTTGCTTTTCTCCAATTTCAACCAGCATGTTATGGCCCCGAAGCGGGGCGCCACATAGTTTACCTTGAGGTAGGTGGTCATCAACTCTTGGGCATTAGCCTGGGAGGAAGATTGGCCCTGCGTGATGGTGGCCCTGGAGGGTAATGAGTCGAAAGGTAATCCAGGATGGTCGTTTCCACATTGTCAGGGAATTGCCATAACCCCTGGGTTTTCTGCATCCAGCGAATCATCGATTCCCAGGTATCTCTGTCGCCCCGCTGCAGCGTTATGAACTTGGCCGAGTGACAGACGGTACAATTGTTTTTTACCGTTTCCCAGCCGGGGGCCATTATCAACCCGGACTCCTTATCCTTTTCGTAAGAGGGTTGATCGACCGCCAAACTGCTGTTTGCTGTTACCAGCAGGAGCATGGACGCTGATATCGCCAAAAGCTTTATTGAACCTCGGTTGCTCATGATGTCCCCCTCACCTAGACCACTTGAACCGCAATGCGATGACAGGCGTTGTTTAGATAACCTTTCGGGTTCCATCCTGGCAGGATCGTCGGTTGAGCCTTGCCGTTGCTATCGGTGGCACGGGCCCACACTTCGTAATAGCCGGGTTCTGGGAATTTGAGGTTGGCAGACCACTTTTGCCAAGCGAGGCGGTTTACCGGCTTTTCCAGTTTTGCCCGCTGCCAGGTGGCGCCGAAGTCTATGGAGACTTCCATCTCTTTCACCGCCAGATCACCTGCCCACGCCTTGCCGCGAAATTCGAAAGTCTCTTTCAGTGCATGTGTCACACCACTTTTTGGGAAGGTGATTAGGGATTTGACAGGCATTGATTCGATGATGCACATCTCCTCATCGGCCACCTTGGTGCCCGGGGCGACCGGTTCACAGGGGACTCGATAGGCCTGGCCTGTCATCTTCTGACCATCATGAACCTTGTTGCGTATGACAATCTTATTCAACCATTTGCCACAGGTGGAGGCAGGCCAACCTGCGGTTATCAACCGCAATGGATAGCCATTTTGGTAGGGAATGTCTTCACCGTTGAATCCCCAGGCGATCAGTGACTCCTCTTCCAGTGCCTTATGCATCGGCACACCCCGGGAGATAGCATCTTTGTTGGGGTCACCACTTAAATGGCGATCAGCACTGTAGTAACCGATGTAGACGGCATCATCTTTTATGCCACAGGCTTCGAGGACATCCTTCAGTCTCACCCCGGTCCACTTCGCGCATCCTACCGCGCCGGTACTCCACTGGTTTCCCTTCGCCGGAGGGTTAAATTCGCTGCGACCGTTGCCGCCACACTCCAGCGTTAGAGCGTAGGTGTAGTGCTTGAATCGCTTTTTCAGTTCCGCCAGGGTAAAAGTCTGGGGTTTGAGACAGGACTCTCCGGCGATTTCCAACTCCCACTGGTCGACATCACCTATGGTGTCCAGTGCCGGTGGCAAGCCGTTGTTGCGAACAAAAAAGTACTTTGCGGGGGTGAAATCATCATCAAGCAGGTGGGCGGGGGTTTCTGCATTGATAGGTCTGTCATTCAGTACCCTAAGGCCCTCCTTACCCTCTATTGAGAAAGGCTCAGGCGCCTCGGCAAAAGCAGCCGGTATCAGCCCTCCTGGCATCTTGCTGGCAAAAGGAATGTAACCTCCCAGCGCAGCGGACATTGCTAATAATCCGGACTTCTTCAGGAAGCCTCTCCTGCTGCTGTCTGTCTCTCGGCCCCACAGCAGTTTGTCTGCAGCGATAGGGTCTTGAGAATAAAGTTCATGGATACCAATAGATTTTTTCTTATCTCTTTCAGGCATTTATCTGGCCTCTTTTGTGATGCCGATACTCAAATTTGATAAACTCCTAGAGCTTAGTTCCTGAGCCTCATTTTTCCAGACGACTGAATCGCAGGTTGTGATCTCAATGATTTAAGCCGTCTTCAAATCAAAAACATCACAAGGCGGTGTTGCCGCCTTCGGCAGGGACTTGGATTCCGCTGGTGCTTTGTGGCAGTCCTACACCGCGGCGTTCGACATCCATGGTGAAAGGGCATGGCAGCTAGGGAGGATTCTCCAGCGGAGAAAGGGTTGAGGAAACTCGAAGTATTGCTTTGCCGTTGTCGCTTCGATGCTGCTTACCATAATCGTCTTGGCTTGGGAGTGGTTAGAGAATCCTGGCGGTATATTTCGAACTGAAAAAAGCACCCAGTGGCATTTTGCTTGCGGGACGGCCATAAGTTGGTTTGCACCCACGTTGTTGTATCTCTCCATTGTGTCTCTCATCAGTTGCTTCATCTTTGCGATGTTTACTGACGAAGGTAATGGGTCTAAGGCACGGATAACTGGATGAATGAGCTTGTTGTTCTTTGGTCATCCGACAACCTATGTAATTTATGAGCATTTTGGAAATTTTAATGAATCTGAACCAAGTAACCCTACCAGTCTTAGATATGAAGAAGGCGGTTGAGTTTTACCAGTTGCTGGGCTTCCTATTGATCGTTGACACTCCTCATTACGCACGATTTGAGTGCCCAAAGGGCGAATCGACATTTTCATTGAGTCTTGAGGGTAGGGCGTTTAGTAACGGTGCAGTCATTTACTTCGAGCACCCGGATGTGGACGAATGGGTGGTGGCGTTGAAAGCCAAAGGTGTCAAGTTTGAGCAGGACCCACAGGACAAAAGCTACCTGTGGCGCGAGGCGGTTCTGCACGACCCCTCCGGTAATAAGATTAAGCTTTACTGGGCGGGTAAGAACCGTCGGCACCCACCTTGGCGTGTCCAAGGTAAAGTCTAATGGCGTATGTTCAGGTGCTATTAATAATAAAATGGTAGGGATTAAAGCTTAATGCCATATCTAATACAATAAAGTGGCCCCCAGGTGGTGCTATTATTAAATCAACCAATTTTCTTTTTTATTTTTCTGTTGAGACTGGTACTAAAACATTCCAGTTCAGCTAGGCTATTATTCTTATATATCTTATTTATGGGTGAATTCGTATGTCAGGCAAAAATTCAGCCAAACTCTACCGAATGGTGATGGATGACCATATCTGCCCCTTCGGATTGAAATCTAAATACCTGTTGGAGCGCCAGGGTTTTCAGGTCGAAGACCACTTACTGGAGAGCCGGGAGGAGGTCGAATCCTTCAAGTCCGCCCATGATGTCGAAACCACGCCTCAGACGTTCATCAACGGTACTCGGGTGGGGGGATACGAAGATCTTCGCCAGTATTTCGGGCAAAACGGTAATTCGGATGGAAAAACCTACAGGCCCGTTGTCACCCTGTTTGGCATGACGCTCCTCATGGCCCTGGGCGCCGCTGCAGTGGTAGAAGGGGTGTGGTTTTCTCTGCGCACCTTCGAATGGTTCATCGCCTTCTCGATGTGTGCCCTGTCGTACCTGAAGATACGGGACGTTGAGTCCTTCTCGACCATGTTCCTCAATTACGATCTGCTCGCTCGACGATGGGTGCCCTACGGCTATCTCTATCCATACGGGGAAGGTTTGGCCGGGTTGCTGATGATCGCCGGGGTCCTGCCATTCATCTCCATCCCTATTGCGATCTTCATCGGCGGTGTGGGGGCAACTTCAGTCATCAAAGCGGTATACATCGACAAGCGCGAACTCAAGTGCGCCTGTGTCGGCGGCGACAGTAAGGTGCCCTTGGGATTTATCTCCCTGACTGAAAATATCATGATGATTGTTATGGGGGTCTGGCTCTTAATCCGGCTGTAGGGCCGTTTTGAAAATCAGTTATCGCCGCCGCTCTGGCCTCAAACCGAATGAGGGGTGGCATCGTCTTAACGCGAAATAGTGGCCATCCGTTGATGGCCGTTTTCATTTCAGTGAATGACCCCTGAAAGCTGGCTGGGCCTGGGGGCGGGATTGGAACTAATCGAGGAGGGAACTATGACGACAGTAACCCGAGGCAGCTGCCTGTGTGGCGAGGTGACCTACGAGCTTCGCGGACACATTGGGCTTTTTCAATATTGCCACTGTTCACGTTGTCGAAAGTTTACCGGCAGCGCCCACGCCTCGAACCTGTTTGTTCAGCCCGAGCAGTTGGTTTGGCTAAGCGGCGAGTCTCTGGTCCGACGTTTCGAGCCGCAAACGAGTAAACACTTTGCCACCGCATTTTGTCAGCAGTGCGGGTCCTCCCTGCCCTGGTTGTCGAAAAGCGGCAAGGCGATGGTGGTGCCCGCAGGCTCGCTGGATGCGGATCCGGGGATCCGCCCACTCCAGAGTATCCATTTTGCCTCTCGCGCGCCTTGGTACGTCTCGCCGGATGCCTTGCCAGCTTATGACCGGCTGCCGACCAAGAAGCCGGACGCAAAGAGCAAGGGCAAGGTATGACATGCGCTTGTCGCCAAGCTGTTTGGCGGCGCAGGCGGCAAGCTGAAAAGGGGTTAAGGATGACAGAAGCGCGCAGGGCAGCGATGACAGAAGCTGGGATGGATATGAATTTGAGGCGCGGGCCCACAACCGCCGGCGCACCGCGACGATGGCGAACCCTGGGGGTGTTGTTGGCAGCAATGCTGACTCCCTCGCCATCCGTAACAGCCGCGGGGCAGGGCGGTGAAACCCCCACAGCGTTTAGCGGTGGTGTCGAGTTTGCCGGAGCGTCCGTGCTCTATCGCTTGGAGCGGGCCCTGCACTACGAGACTTTGGATAACGGCTTGCAGTTGCGGCTTCTGTCCCTGCCGGACAGCCCTGTGGTCTCCTTGGTAAGTCGTTTCGAGGTGGGCTCCCGTGACGAGTCGGCGCAGGAGCACGGTTATGCCCACCTGTTTGAACACCTGCTGTTTAAAGGCAGTGAGGCCGCACCGGGCGATGCCTACCAGCAGGCGATCGCTTCTTACGCGGGACGCTTCAATGCCACCACCGGGTTCGACGATACCCACTACTACCTGACCTTGCCCAGCGAGGCGTTGCCCCTGGCACTCTTTCTCGAGGCGGATCGCTTCCGCCACCCTTTGCTGACCGTTGAGACGGTGGAGAACCAGAAAGGGGCGGTGCTGGAGGAGATGGCAATGCGGATTGATAATTTGCCCTACGTGCGTCTGGCCATGGACGCGCTGTTGCCGCTACTGGCGGATACCCCATACGGACACTCGGTGATTGGCGATGAGGCTTCCATCTCGGCGGCCACGCCGGCGCGGTTAACGGCATTTCACCAGGCCCACTACCGGCCAGAGCGGATGCAACTGACACTGGTGGGCGACCTGCTGCCCCAGAGCCGAGACTGGGTGATGGAGCGCTTCGCGGATTGGGGCGATAACGCCACGACCCAAAGGGACGGTGCAGCGGTGGCCGGGGTGTCCGAGCGGGCGCGAAAGCCACTTTCTATTGCCCGGGAGAATTGGCACGCCGAGGTGGTCGACGCCCGGGGGCCTTGGCCGGTGTTGCTGTTGGGCTGGCACACGGTGCCGCCGACCCATCCCGATGCAGCAGCGGTGGCCTTGCTGGAGCGCCACCTGCTGCAAAGTACTGCCAGCTTGCTGGCGCAAACCCGACTGGATGATCCGGACCAGCTCTGGATGATGTCGCTTCCCCTGCCGATGGCGCTGCACGGGATGTCGGCGGTGGCACTGGTGCCTAGGGCCCGGGCTTCGCTGGATAGCCTTGCCCAGGCGGTGGCGGCACTGATCGAGGCGGTGGCCACCACGCCTCTGAGCCCAGCGAGGTTGGCGCGCTTGCAGCAGCAGTGGCTCGATGAACAGCTCGAAACCGTTGGGGATCCCCAGGCGCTGGCGTTGCAGCTCTCGTCAACGCTCGCCATCGATGAGGCCAAGCCGTTGACCGGCCCCTGGGAGCGGATTGTCGCGGTGACGCCGGCGGACCTGCAGCGGGTCGCCCAGCGATACTATCTCTCAGCCCAGCTTCGGCTGGATCTGCTGCCGCCCTGGTACCTGCGCTGGGGTAAACGGGTGTTGGAGTGGCTGCCGCAGAGCTGGGCGGATCGCATGGAGGCGTGGTGGTTATGATGGGCACAGCAAAGGTTGCCCCCGGGTGGGGCAAGGGTGCGAGTGCGCCGTGGGGCCAGGCTCTGGGCCTGCTGTTGAGCGCGATGGCCATCGTCATCCTTCAAGGTTGTCACTCACGGCCTATCAGCTTCTCCGAACCGTCTGCGGTGACGCTGCCGCAATTTGCGCCCCTGCCCGGGGCACCTGAGATCCCGGCACTGGCCCTGCCGCAGAGACTCGAGGCCAAGGTGTCTATATTGCCCTCGGGACATCCCTGGCACGCCATGGCGCTGCCGCCATCGGGACGGCAGAGCCTCACCCTGGTGGCTCTGAGCGCCGAGCCCTACGGCCAGATCCGCTTCCTGGCCGAGGCGCTGCGGTTGCAGCGACTGGCATTGATGCAAAGAGTAGACCTGCCCTGCATCGATACCCTGAAGATCAGTGCCCAGCTGCACAGCGTGGCCCTGCAGCTCAGCTGTCCCGACTCGGTGGCCTGGGGAGATGCCCTGGCGTTGCTGGTGAGGATGGTGGACCCGGAGGAGTACCGGAGACTGGATCTGCGCGAAGCAGCGCGTCGTCGGGCGGTGACTGACCGGATCAACGGTGCCGTCGACGGGGAGATGGACAGGGTCTGGCGTGAACTCCTGTTGGGGCGGGATCACCCCTATGTGCGTGCGCTTGACGAGGCGCCGACTCAGGATAGGGCCGATCGGCGCCTACAGCAGGCCCTTTCGCAGCTGCACCGCCAGTCCCGCTGGCAAGTGATCACCCGCAGCCGTGTCTCGGCCACCGAGGAACTGGCTTCGGCGCTGTCTGCCCCGATGGACGCCCTGATGGCACTGGATGCCCAGGTGGCATCCTCTTCAGCGCAGGCGTCGGTTTCTCTTGCGCCAGAAGCCACCGCCAGGGTGCCCGGGGGAGCGATCCACCTGCTGGATGCCCCCGGCAGTGCCCAGCTCCAGGTTTACCTGGGTTACCGCATGCCCGAGAGCGGGGAGGCGGGCAAATCCGGCGACGAAGCACAGGGCACTCTGATTTGTGAGTCGCTGGCGGCCTGGCTTGGGCGCAGTTTTACCGGTCGACTGTTTTACGACCTGCGGGAGGTGCGAGGCTGGACCTACGGGATCCACGGTTACTGCGCCGCCAGCCCGATGGCCACTATGCTGACTTTCTCCGGCAGTACGCGACTTGAGCACAGTGGGGCTTTTGTTTCCGGTGTGCTGGATCATCTTGCCCGTGCCGCCGAGGAGGCGCCGCCGAAAGCGGAGGTCCGCGCGGTCCAGCGCTACGCGGTGAGCCGTGCCCGGGTGGCGACCGCCAGCGAAGACGCGGCCTTGTGGGAATACCTGTCGCGACTGGTTCACCCCCGCCCGCCGCTGGCGCCCTGGCTACAAGCTCAGGATGGGGGGGCGTTGCGGCAAGCGGCGGCAACTCTGTTCGCCCGTCCGCCGGTGATCCTGCTCAGGGGCGATGCCCGGCGGATCCGGCAGGACCTGAACGCCAAGCTGCCCCAGTGGCCTATCGTGATGGTGCCTTCCCGTTAGGAGGGTGCGCGATTGCTGACGGTGCAGGGTACGAGCCTGGTTCCAGCGCAATTCGAGTGCAATTCGAGCGCAAGGGTGGCGTGTTCTACGCTTGAAGTTCCGGGGTTGGCCCGGGAGAGGCTGCAAATCTTGAGGAGAGGTCGCGATGAAGCTGGGAAGCTGTACTTTGGCCGTCACCCTGCTGCTGATGGGCCACAGCGGCGCCGGTGAGTTGCTCGACGTGGATCCGCCCGCAGAGGCGACATCGATGCTGTCGTCCGCCAGTCCGGTGATGCGGATGGAGACGCTGCTGAAGAGTGCCCTGGCGGCGCATGCCGACACCGAGGTGATCGTCAGCCGGGTTGAGCTGCCCCCTCATACAACGCTGCCGGAACACTGGCACCCTGGCGAGGAGTTTGCTTACGTGATCGAGGGCCAGGTCTTCCTTTGGCTGGGGGAGCAGAGCGTGAGCGGCCATGCGGGGGAGCTGCTCAAAGTCCCCTACAAGCAGGCACACTGGGCCGGTACCGGCGATGAGGGCGCGACCTTACTGATCTTCCGCGTCCATGAAGCGGGTGAGCCGGAGCGGGTGGCTGTGGAGTGAATACGGTCTGGCCGGGTGGACTCTTCACGCCACTGCCTTGATGGCAACTTTGCCGGCCCTGATATCGCTGTTCTTAATCCTGCTATACCCTAGCTTTCGCGAAGACAACTTGGTGCTCGACTGCACCAAGCTCTTAGGAACTCGGATCTAGGCCCTTGTTCCTAAGAGCCGGATCAAACTCTGATGCTTCTGGGCTTACACGAAGGTGGAGCATATTTAGGATCAGCAATTTAGGCTTGTGGCAGCTACCGCCTGATCCCGAAGAGAAAACTCGCTTTGGCCCTGAGGCCCCATCTTTTCGTTGACCCGGATCACACTCTGCTGTGTCCGCCGCGCATTATTTTTCCCAGGCGGCATCCTATCGCATCAAAAATGTCTCGGCAGGAGTAGAGCGCGTGGATAGGGTGTTTGGAATGGCAGGGTTGCTGGGGTTGTGGCTGCTGGGTGAGGGGATAAGCGCTCACTTCGGCCTACCGGTGCCAGGCTCGGTGATCGGTCTGATGTTGCTGTTTGTGATCCTCTGCCTTAAGGGGGGGATCCCCACTGGGGTGGCCAGCGCCAGCGACAGCCTGCTGAAGTACTTGGCGATGCTCTTCGTGCCCGCCGGTGTCGGCATCATGGTGTATGGCGAAGTGTTGCTGGATGTCTGGTTGCCCACCTCCGTGGCGGTGGTTCTGGCCACGCTGCTGACCCTGGGGATCAGCGCCACTGTGATGGCGGTGTCGATCCGATTGAGCCGGAGCCGTGAACTATGATGGCGCATATCCTCGAGCAGCCCGGTTTCTACCTGATGCTGACCCTGCTCTGCTTTGGTGTGGGACAGTGGGTGTTTGAGCGCAGCGGCCGCCATACCCTGGCCAACCCGGTGACCATTGCGGCCATTGGGGTGATCGCCACCCTGCTGGTGCTGGAGGTGCCCTACGAGCAGTATTTCGAGGGGGCACAGATCCTGCACTTCCTGCTGGGGCCCGCAACGGTGGCATTGGCGGTGCCCCTCTATCGCCAGATGCATCACCTCAAGCGGCTGTGGCTGCCCATCGTGCTGGCGATCTTGGCCTCGGTCAGTATCAGCTTTACCGGTGCCATCCAACTGTCCCGCTGGCTCGGGATGGATGGGGAGTTGGGCAATGCGCTGGGGCTTAAATCCGTGACGGTGCCGGTGGCGATGGGGATCAGTGAGCACATCGATACCACGGTGTCATTGACCATTGTCTTTGTGGTGATCACCGGTAACCTGGGCAGTATCATCGGCAGCAGTGTTCTGGGTCGTTTCGGAGTTCGTGACCCGCGTGTGATGGGGCTGGCGCTGGGGGCCACCTCCCACGGTCAGGGTACGGCGCGGGCGTTCGACCTTCACCCGGAGTCCGGTGCTTTTGCCGGCCTGGCAATGGCGCTGACGGCGGTGTTTGCCTCGCTGCTGATGCCGCTCATCTACAGCCTGATGCACTGAGGGCCACTCGTCCTGGCGATGAGGGCAGGAAAAAGAAACGGGAGGCGCCCATCACTGGGCGCCTCCCGTTTTTTGTACCTAGGGCGGTGTTCTTTTAGGCCGGTTCTTCCTGGTGGGCGAGGGCGCGGGGCAGCATCTGCTGGCGGCGGAAGGCGTCAGGATCCTTGAGGATCGCCCGGCCTACCGCTGCCAGATCCAGCCAGCCCTCGGAGAGTGCCTGCTCCATGTATTCCGCAGACTCGATCCCGCCGACACCGATTACCGGTGCCCCCACCTGACCGCACAGGGCGCGGGACTCCTCCACCAGGTACCCTTCGCCTCGGCGCGACTTAGGCCGGTTCCAGCCACCGATGCCAGAGGAGACATCGATCAGGCTGACGCCGGCCGCCACCAGCCGTCGGGCCACCTCTTTCATCTGGGATTGGCTCAACCCCTCCGGGTAACCATCCTGGCCGGGGATCCGCACCATGATCTCCAGGGTGGGGGCGGCGAGACGGATCCCCTCGATGATCTCCATCAGCAGGCGGGCACGGTTCTCCAGGCTGCCACCATAGCGATCCTGGCGCTGGTTGGTCAGGGGAGAAAGCCACTGGTTGAGGCCGTAGCCATGGGCGCAGTGGATCTCCACCAGGTCAAAGCCCGCCAGCTCGGCCCGCCGTGCGGCACCGATGAAGTCCTGGCGCCAGGCCTGGATATCGGCATCCGTCATCGCCCTAGGGGTTTCCAGGGTGCGGTCATAGGCGGGAACGGCGATCCCGGAGGGGCCCATGAGATCGCCGCTTATCTCGGCGCTGGCCTTGCCACCACAGTGGGTTAGCTGCAGGCCGGTTTTGACCCCCTGTTGATGAAGAAGCTGGGCAAGTCGAGTCAGCCCCGGCAGGCAGTCATCGCTGTGGGCACCCAACTGGTTGGGATCGCCGCGGCCGGCCAGGGAGACAAAGCTGTACTCCACCATCACCAGGGCGGCGCCGGAGCGGGTAAGGCGCTCGTAGTGGGCCAGGGTGGCTTCGGTGGCAAGACCTTCAGTGTCGGCGGTTTGCGAGGCCATCGGCGGCACCACCAGGCGGTTTTCCAGGATCAGGCCGCTGGCCAGGGCCAGGGGGCGAAAGCGCAGTTCAGTCATGATAAAGCTCTGGGTATCAGGCAAGTGGGCACAGTGTACAGAGCGGAATCCTGATGGGAAGGGAGCGGGATCACAGGGCGTCGGCAAACAAACGAAAAGGCTGATCTTCACCATAACGATTATTCGTTTTACCTGTCTGTCATCTGGCTCCAGACTGCGCGCGTTTACTGCTTGACTCACCCTATCGAGTCCCTGTTTTTCGGCCCTTATTGGAGTCTCCGCCGTTGCAACACGCCGCCGTTCCCGTCCCCCGAGACCGCCTTATTGTGCCTGTCCTCGGGCTTTTCCTGTTCGCCATCGCGGCGGGCTTCCTGATGAGCCTGCTTCCCCTGTCACTGTCGGGGCGCGGACTGTCGGCGGAACTGGCGGCGTGGCTGGCCAGTGCCTTCTATGCCGGGTTGCTGCTTGGTGCGATGCGGATCGAACCCGTGGTGCGTGTGCTTGGCCATCGCCGTGCCCTGGTGGCTTTTTTGTCCCTGCTGGCGATGACCGTGGTGGCGATGTCGTTGTGGAGTTCGGCAGCGCTCTGGCTGGGGGCCCGCCTGGTGGCGGGGGCGGCCACCGCCGGCATCTTCGTGGTGGTGGAGTCCTGGCTACTGCTGGTGGACGACGAGCGTCAGCGCGCCCGCCGCCTCGCACTCTACATGACCGCCCTCTATGGCGGTAACGCCCTGGGGCAGATCCTGATCACCCCGGTGGGCGTCGCCGGTAGCCTGCCTTTTGCTCTGGTGGGGCTGCTGTTGGTGCTGGCCCTGTTACCCCCCTTGCTGGTGCGTCGTGGTGCACCCCGGTTGCAGGTGCATCACCGTCTTGGCCTGCGTGCGGTCAAACGGCTGAGCCGCCCTGCGGTGCTGGGTTGCTGGGTCTCCGGCTTGCTGTTAGGCCCGCTATACGGCCTGCTACCGCTTTACCTGATTCAACGCCCGGAACTGGCGGGGCAGAGCGGCCCGATGATGGCGCTGCTGATTGTCGGCGGCATGGGGGTTCAACCCATTGCCGGAGCGCTCTCTGCTCGCTATAGCCGGACGTTGCTGCTGGCGCTGTTCAACCTGATGGGGATGCTGGGGATCCTGGTGCTGCTGCTGGCGGAGTCGGTGGTGGGGATCGGGATGGCGCTGGTGCTGGTGGGGGCCGCAGCCTTTGCCCTCTACCCGGTGGCGATCGCCCAGGCGTGCCAAGGTCAGGCCAACAGCCGCATCGTCTCCATCACCGAGTTGATGTTGCTCTGTTATAGCCTGGGTTCTGTGGTGGGACCACTGTTGGCCCAATGGAGCACGGGATCCCTGACCCAACTGCCGCTCTACCTGGGGATCGTCTTCTCCGCGACCAGCATCTACATGCTGGTGCAGGCTGCCGCCGGGACAGAGTCTGCGGTGATGGAGCCGCCGGCGGGACTGGATTGAGTAGCGAGTGAATTCCTAAATTCTAGATCCTAGATCCTAGATCCTAGATCCTAGGAACTAGATCCTAGGAACCAGGAACCAGGAACTAGATCCTAGGAACCAGGAACCAGGAACCAGGAACCAGGAACCAGGAACCAGAAATCAGGAACTAAATCCTAGGAGCTAGGGATAGAGAAACGGGGCTTCAAGCATCTGCTTGAAGCCCCGTTTTTTGTTTCTATTGGCGCCGCCACTCGAAGGCGTACGTCGAAGGATTCAGTGGCCCAGCTGCTGCAGGGTGAAGGCAGAAGCGGGATCGGTTTGGCTGATCAGCCGCTCTATCCGCTCGATGGTGCCCAACGAGGAGGTGCCTTTGCGGTAGCTGAGGTAGACCGGTCGCTGCCACAGCTCATTGTCCGCCACGGCGAACAGCTGTCCTGAATCCAGCAGGGGCTGGGCGAGGGAGAGGGGCAGGTAGGCGGCGCCACCTTTCTCCAGGATGAAGTCCAGGGCGATGCGAGCGGTGGAGGTGCGCAGCAGGGGCGGGGGAAGCCGCGGATGGCGCACCGCATGCTCCGAGGCGAAGCGGGTGCCCCAATCGACATAGACGTATTTGGCAGAAAGGGCCTGCTCGGTGGTGGCGGGCTCGGTGGCCACCAGCACCAGCTCCAGCTGCGCCACCACCTTGCAGACCAGGTCGTCCGATTTCATGGGGTCAAACAACAGCCCCAGGTCCAGGGTCCGGTCCAACAGGGCGGCGTTGATCTGCTCCCGGCCAAGGGATTGAGCGCTGAAGCCGAACCCTTCGAAAGCATCGGTGATAAGGCTCAGGCAGTGCTGCAGATAGGCATCCCAGATGTTGGGGGTACCGGCGATGGAGAGTTGGATTGACTTGTTGCCCTCCAGGGCCAGTTCCAGCTTGGCCTGAGCCAGGGTCTCCACCATCACCTCGGCGTAGCCGATGAGGCGCTCACCGGCGGAGGTGAGCTTGATGGCGTTGCGATCTCGCACGAATAGCTGGGTATCGAAGAAGCTCTCCAGCTGCTTGATGCGGGCGCTGACCGCCGCCTGAGTGATGTAGAGATCCGCCGCTGCCTTGCCAAAATGGCGTTGACGGGCCACCGCCAGGAAGGTTCGAAAGACTTTTACGTCCATGAGGTTACTCGAAAAATGGAGTCATCGGCGGAATCATAAGTCGCAATTGTCGTTTCGACAAAAACTAATGGTTTTTCTTTGCCCGGATGCTGCTTTATAAAGCGCGCTCCGGGCGTCTTGCCCACAATTATGGCGCCTCAGCCCGTCTGCTGCCGGGGCTCTTTTTCCTGTTCTGGCCCTGTGCGCGAAGCGCTCTGCGACGCCCCCTGGCGGCGCCCGGCCTGTTTTGATGAGTGACAAAGATCATGCGTATCTGTTTTATGATGTACCCCTGGGAGCACGTTGACCCGGAGCACGACAGCACCCTTCGGTTGGTGCACGAGTGCGCCCTGCGTGGCCATACCGTGGCCATCGCCACCCCCAGCGGGCTGACCATCCGGGACAGCAACGTGTTTGGCTTCTGCCAGGTGATTACCCGGGGCCAGCGCATCAATGAGAAAGTGCCGACTTTCTACAGCCAGGTTCAGTTCCGCAAGGCGCTGCTGCCGATGGCAGGCTTCGACTGCATCTTCATGCGCTCCAATCCGCCGCTGGACTCCCTGGCGCTGAACTTCCTCGACTCCGTCAAGGGCGACACCCTGATCATCAACGATCTGGAGGGTCTGCGCCTGGCCAACAACAAGCTCTATACCGCCAGCATGGGCGGCGCGGCCAGCGAGTTCATCCCCGCTACCCACGTCTCCAAGAACAAGGAGTACCTGCAGAAGGTACTGGAGGAGAGCGACCAGGAGAAGATGATTCTGAAGCCGCTCAACGGCTATGGCGGCCACGGGGTGATCGTGATCGAGCGCAACGCCAAGCAGAACTTCAGCTCCCTGCTGGATTTCTACATCGGCCACGGCGGCAACAGCAACTACGTCATCCTCCAGGACTACATCGAAGGTGCCGAGCAGGGGGACAAGCGGATCCTGATGCTCAATGGTGAGCCTATCGGCGCCATGCATCGGATCCCCGCTAAGGGAGACATCCGTTCCAATGTCCATGCTGGCGGTACCGTGGTGAAGCACAACATCACTCGTGAGGAGCGCCGCCTGTGCGCCGCCATCGGACCTAAGCTGGTGCGCGATGGCCTCTACTTCACCGGCCTGGATGTGATCGGCAACAAGCTGGTGGAGGTCAACGTCCTCAGCCCAGGTGGCATCGCCCGAATCAACAAGCTCAACCGCGTGAGGTTGCAGCGTCAGGTGATTGATTTCGCCGAAGATATCGTGCAGTCCAAGGAGCGACTGGCACAGCGTAAGACCACCTTCCGCCGGGCGATCGAAGATGCTCAACTGTAGTGTTGATGAGGCGATCGCCAAGATCCAACGCGGCGAGACTTTCGCCGCGCATGTGGGCGATGGCAGCTTTTTCCTGAAGATTGATGACTACCTGCCGGTGATGAGCACGGCGATCCACGCCGGCCACCGGCTTCGTCCGGAGCTGCAACCCAACTGCCTGCTGAGCCGGGAGCAACGCTACTTCGAGGAAGACCCTTTTACCGATGCGGTGATCGCATCACAGCCGATCACCCTGATCGGCGGTGACTCCCGCTTCGAGTACGACCTGAACCGTTCCATGACTCTGTCGACCTACTACAAGTCGGCCTGGGGGGTGCGGGTATGGCAAAAACCCCTGACCGCGCGCCAGCGCAGTGTCAGCCATCGCCGCCACAGCGAGTTCTACCGGCTCTACGAGGCGCTGATCGGCAAGCTGGAATCGCTGTTCCGCAACGTGCTGGTGTTCGATATCCATTCCTACAACTACCAGCGGATCGAGCGACAGACCCCGGTGTTCAACGTCGGCACCGAGCAGATCGACAAGGAGCGCTGGGGCGCGGTCGTGGATCGCTTTTGCAAAGAGCTCTCCACTGTAACCCTGCCCAATCTGGAGGTGCAGGCGGAAAAGGACGCGGTGTTCGCCGGTCGCGGTTACCTGATCGCCCACACCAACGCCCACTTCGACCGCACCCTGGTGCTGCCCACGGAGATCAAGAAGATCTACATGGATGAGCACAGTGGCGAAGTGTATCCGCTGGTGGTGGATGCCCTTAAGCAGGGGATGAAGCACGCCTTCAGCGCCACCAGTGCCTTTTTCGAGCGCAAGTACAACCGGCACCGCAAGGCCCGGGAGGCGGACATGCTCAGCACTGTGCTGGATCCGGAGCTGCTGGCCGTGGATGACAAGCTCTACCGCCTGGCCCGTGGTCTGGACCCGCTGACCTACGTCAACCCGCTCAACCTGCAAAGCGAGCGCAAGCGGTTCCTGGCGGCGCCTCACCGCTACCAGCCCAGTTTCCGCTATCGGCAACTGCCACTGGACCCCACCAGTTTGAGGGGGAAGCTCTACCGGCTTCCGCTGGAGAAGATCGATGACCCTGACATAAAGCAGCTCTATGCCGCTTCAGTGGAGGATGTCGCGATGGGACTGGACCTGCTCACCTCCGTGGGCAGCGAGGCGTTCCTTTACAACTCGTTGCGCCATCATGGGCAGCCCTCCAAAACTGACCTGGCCAACGCCGCGTTTCTGCTCCATGCGGCGGAGTTGGACGAGGAAACGGAACCCTCCCTGGATGCGCAGCAAGCCTGTGAGCGCTTGACGGCACAGGCCGAGTCCTGGGGACTGCCTTGCAAGATTAGCCTCAGCAGCCAATTGGCGGCCCGGGCGATGGTGGTCGGCGACAGCCCCAAGCTGCTGCTGAACCGTCACGCCCGCTTCGCGCCCTCGGAGCTGGCCAACCTGGCTCAGCATGAGCTGGGGGTACACGTGGCGACCACCCTCAATGCCCGCCGGCAACCGCTCAAATTGCTACGGCTGGGGCTGCCAGGTAACACCTTTACCCAGGAGGGGATCGCGATCCTGTCGGAGTTCACCAGCGGCGGGATGAGCCTGACGCGGCTTAAGCAACTGGCCGCCCGGGTGATCGCCGTGGACGCCATGGTACGGGGTGAGAGTTTTGGTCAAACCTACGGCTGTCTGCGTGAGCAGCATGGACTGGGCGAAAACGATGCCTTTAACATTACGGCCCGGGTGTTCCGAGGGGGTGGATTTACCAAGGATCACCTCTACCTCAGTGGTTTCCTGACGATGCTGCGGCTCAGTGAGACCCGGCCCCTGGACAACCTCCTGCTGGGTAAGACCGGCATCGATTACCTCGATCTGCTGGATGAACTGGTGCAGCGGGGCTGGCTCACGCCGGGTTCAGCGCTGGTGAAACTGGCAGTGCCCGAAACGCTGGAGGGGATCCTGCCCTACCTGGTGCGTTCGATGCGTTAACGCTCGCTGCCTTGCTGTCAGATAGGGTTATCCGTTTGTATAACAGTGAGATAACATGGCATCCTGAAGCCCGGGCAACGGGCTGGCGGGAGCCGAGGGAACCGAACCTCGATCACTGAGGATCGGGTTCCTGGATCCGAGTTCCTGGGCACGAGATCCTAGACCCTAGACCCTAGACCCTAGACCCTAGACCCTAGACCCTAGATCTAGGCACTAGGCACTAGGCACTAGGAACCAGGAACCAGGAACTAGGCACTAGATCCTAGGAACCAGGAACCAGGAACCAGCATCCAGCGCTTGGCACTGAGTTATCCGGTTTCATCGAGCGAGGCCGTGGTTCCAACGGTCTGGGCCGTCGTCATCAATATTTGGGAGCAGTAGGATGGAGCCGAAGGAGCGGACCGAAGCGGGTCGGGAGGAGGTGCGGGATCTGGCACAGCGCCTGACCTTGGCCGAGGAGTCAGACCAGACGGAGTTGTTCGAGCAGGCGATCGAGTGGGTGGAGCCCGGCGAGATCGCGCTGTTGCTGGAATCACTGCCGATCAGCGAGCGTATCGAGCGCTGGCACCAGGTGGCCGACGAGGAGCGCCTTGCGGTCCTGGTGGCGATGCGGGCCGAGGCCCGTGGCGTCATTTTGCGGGCCCTCTCCCCGGAGGAGCAGGAAACCTTGCTGCGGGAGATGGACGCCGAGTCGCTCATTGAGCTGGCGGACGATCTGCCCGATGCCGTGGTGGATGATGCCCTGTCGCGGATGAATACCCGCCAGCGGCAGTGGTATGAGCAGGCCAGCCAGTACAGTGAGGAGAGCATCGGTCGCTACCTTAATCACGACGTGGTGCTGGTACCCGCCAACGCAAGGGTGGGGGAGGCGCTGCGATTGCTGCGCCGTAGCCCCCACGCTTTCAGTGAACACGCATACCTGGTGAGTCGCCAGGGCCTCTATGAAGGGACGGTCTCGTTGCAGCAACTGTTGGCGGCGACACCGGATCAGCGCTTGCGGGATCTGAGCCTGCAGCCGCTGTCGCCGATTCAGGCCCAGAGCACCCTTAGTGAGGCCAGCGATACCGTCGAGCACAGTGGGTTCGCGGCGCTGCCGGTGGTGGATGCCGAGGGTCGCCTGCTCGGGCGGATTAGCCTCAAACTGGCCCTGGAGCTGACCCGGGAGCAGTACGAAGCACGGCTGATGGCCACCGCCGGTCTGGATGAGGAGATGGATCTCTTCTCGCCGGTGCTGCGCAGTGCCCGGCGTCGGGCGGTATGGCTTGGGATCAACCTCCTCACGGCTTTGCTGGCTTCCTGGGTGATTGGCCAGTTCGAGGCCACTTTGGTGCAGGTGGTGGCGCTGGCGGTGCTGATGCCCATCGTCGCCTCCATGGGGGGTATCGCCGGCAGCCAATCGCTGACCCTGGTGATCCGCGGCCTGGCGATGGGTCAGATCAACCGTGGCAACCTGGTGCCGATGCTGCGCAAGGAGATCGGTGTCGGTTTGCTCAACGGCGGGATCTGGTCGCTAGTGATCGGTGCGGTGGCGGGGATCTGGTTTGGCGATATCACCACCGGCGTGGTAATGGCCACGGCGATCGCCATCAACATCACGGTGGCGGCTTTTGCCGGGGTGCTGATCCCGGTGATGCTGGAGCGGGCTAAGATCGACCCCGCTCTCTCTGGCTCGGTGATCCTCACCACGGTAACGGATGTGGTGGGTTTCATGACCTTCCTGGGCCTGGGCAGCTGGCTGCTGCTTTGAATCCAGGTTACTGAGTAGCCGATCCTAAATATGCTCCACGTTTGTATCAGCCCAGAAGCCTCTGGCTTGGCTCTTGCTCTTAGGAGCGAGGTCCTAGACCCTGGTTCCTGGAAGTGTCGTGCGCCCACCGCGCCAAGTCATCGCCAAGGCCGGCGGGGTGAAGCACAATACGGAGCAGTTATTTAGGGTTTAGAAACCCGGCGCGCGACACTGGGCGTCAGGAACTCGGGCCAGAGCTCGAAGCCCGGTGATTCGGTGTATTGACCTATGCTGGCAATCACCGTCTAAAAAATTACATCACCGTCGCCAGAGGAGGGCGTATGGAGAGTGTGAAGAGCAAGACATTGCAACGGGCAGGCTGGCGCGAGTGGGTCGGCCTGCCGCAGCTGGGGATCCCCCGCATCAAGGCCAAACTCGACAGCGGAGCCAGAACCTCCTGTTTGCACGCCTTCGAGACCGAGGAGGTGGAGCGAGACGGCGTCCGCTGGCTGCGTTTCAAGGTCCACCCCCATCAAAACGACCTGGACACCGTGGTGGTTTGCGAGGCCCCCCTGCTGGAGCAGCGTAAGGTGACCGACTCCGGCGGTCATGTCGAATGGCGGCCGGTGATCCAGACCGAACTGGTGATGGCCGGTCAACGCTGGCCCATCGAGATGACCGTGACCAACCGCGACACCATGAAATTTCGGATGCTGATCGGGCGCACGGCGATGAAAGGCCGTCTGCTGATCGACTCCGATGCCTCCTTCCTTTTGAACCTGGAGCCCTAAATGAAGATCGGAATTTTATCGCGTAATCGCTCACTCTACTCCACCCGCCGGCTGATCGAAGCGTGCGAGGCCCGGGGTCATGAGCCGTTGGTGATCGATGCGCTGCGCTGCTACATGAACATCAACTCCGACCAGCCCTCGATGCACTCCAAGGGGGAGAGTTTGGACGATCTTGATGCGGTGATCCCGCGGATCGGCGCCTCGGTGACCTTCTACGGTTGTGCTGTACTGCGCCAGTTCGAGATGATGGGGGTGTTTCCGTGCAACGAGTCAGTGGCGATCACCCGATCCCGCGACAAGCTGCGCTCCATGCAGTTGCTGTCGCGCAAGAAAATCGGCATGCCGGTGACCGGTTTCGCCAGTAAGCCTGATGACATCAAGGATCTTCTGGATATGGTCGGCGGTGCCCCTGTGGTGATCAAACTGCTTGAGGGCACCCAGGGGATCGGTGTGGTGCTGGCGGAGACCCGCAAGGCGGCGGAGAGCGTGATCGAGGCGTTCCTCGGCCTTAAGGCCAACATCATGGTGCAGGAGTACATCAAGGAAGCCGGTGGCGCCGACATCCGATGCTTCGTGATCGGCGACAAAGTGATCGCGTCGATGAAGCGCCAGGGGGCGGAGGGGGAGTTTCGCTCCAACCTGCACCGTGGTGGCAGCGCCTCGCTGGTGCGGATCACCCCCGAGGAGCGGCGCACCGCCGTCACCGCCGCCAAGATCATGGGGCTGCGGGTGGCCGGGGTGGACCTGTTGCGCTCAAGCCGTGGCCCCCTGGTGATGGAGGTGAACTCCTCACCGGGCCTGGAGGGGATCGAAGCGGCGACCGGCAAGGATGTGGCCGGGATGATCATCGACTACATCGAGAAGAACGCCAAGCCGCAGAGGACCCAAACCCGTGGCAAAGGTTAAGAGGAATCAAACGTTCACCATGGCGGGGACGGAGGTGCCCGTCGGAGAGCGGCGGACCCTCGACCTGGAGGTGGCCCAGCTCTATACCCATGCGGCCCTGAGCATTCCTGTCGAGGTGGTTAATGGCCGCTACGCCGGTCCGGTTTTGCTGGTGGCCGCTGCTATCCACGGTGATGAGCTTAACGGGGTGGAGGCGGTACGTCAGCTGCTGGCGCTGGTGGACCCACTTAAGTTGCGGGGGACTCTGGTGGCCGTCCCGGTGGTGAACGTGTTTGGTTTCATTCACAAGAGCCGTTACTTACCGGACCGTCGGGATCTCAACCGCAGCTTTCCCGGCTCGGAGAAGGGGTCCATCGCCGCGCGCCTGGCACATCAGTTTTTCGAGGGGGTCGTTCGCCACTGCAGCCATATCATTGATCTGCACACGGGGGCGGTACACCGCACCAACTTGCCGCAGCTCAGGGTTAACCTGAACAATCCCATCAGCGCGGAGATGGCGACGGCGTTCGATGTGCCCGTGGTGATCAACGCCGCAACCCGGGATGGCTCCTTGCGCGCCGAGGCGGAAAAGGCGGGGATCCCGGTGCTCACCTACGAAGGAGGAGAAGCACTGCGTTTCGACCCTGCGGCGATCAACCTGGCGGTCAAGGGCTGTCTTCGTGTGATGCGCGATCTGAAAATGCTGCGTGCCCGAGCGCGTAAGCCATCGGCGGTGGTGATCGCCCAGAGCACCTCCTGGGTGCGGGCGGAACAGAACGGCACCTTCCGCAGCCTGGTGCAGTTGGGAGATCGGGTCCGCAAGGGCCAGGCTCTGGCCAGGATCTGCGCCCCCCTGGGACACAGTGAGTGCGAGATCCTGGCGCCCAAGGAGGGGATCGTCATCGGCCACCAGACCTTGCCTCTGGCCAATGAGGGGGATGCACTGTTCCACTTGGCCTACTTCGAGCGCAGCGGTGCCGACGAGGCCCAGGCGCAGATTGATACCTTCCTGGATGATGTCAGCGAACTCAACGTGGTGACGGATCTGGAGGAACCTGGCCTGGCCTGAACCCGGGCTTCTAGGCCGGGACCTAAGGCTCCCGGCTTTCCCGTTCTTTCCCCTTTATCTCCTGTTTTCCCACTCTGCTTTCTTCACCCTGCTTCCCGGCGTATGGATGCCACCGCCCCTGCGCTTCCCGCCGAGGCTCTCAGCCCCGCCTGGCTTTGCCGCGTGCCCTGTTTGACGGCATGAGAACGACTGCGAACTCTTGTGACGAAGTGTGGCGGTGGTCACATATCTTGCCCATAAGGCCCGTGGTGGCACATCGAACTGATGAGAAGTGTGACATTGCGCATTTTACTCGCCGATGAGAGGTGGCACTCTTCCGGGCGAATCTGAAATGTTGGAGCATTTGATGAAAATTGCCCTGTTTATCCCCTGTCTGGTCAACCAGATGACCCCCCACGTTGGCATCGCCACCGTAGAACTACTCGAAAAACTGGGTCACGAGGTGATTCTGCCGAAAGGCCAGACCTGCTGTGGACAGCCGATGACCAACTCCGGCTGCTATGAAGACGCCAAGAAAACCACCCTGAAACTGCTTAATGCATTCAAAGGGGTGGAGTGCGACTACATCGTTTGCCCCGCGGCTTCCTGCCTGGTGGCGGCCAAAGAGAACTTCCACGAGTTTGACTGCAGCCCCGAGGCGACAGCCGTCATCGGCAAGCTTAAGGA
This sequence comes from Ferrimonas gelatinilytica, assembly GCF_039544205.1. NCBI lineage: Bacteria > Pseudomonadati > Pseudomonadota > Gammaproteobacteria > Alteromonadales > Ferrimonadaceae > Ferrimonas > Ferrimonas gelatinilytica. The sequence goes on from NZ_BAABLF010000030.1 coordinate 32,491, forward strand.
GCTGACTGAGTTCCTGCACGATATCCACGGTCTGGAGCGCTTTAATAAGCCATTCAATCACAAGATCAGCCTGCAGATGTCCTGTCACGGTATCCGCATGCTGGACCTGGCCACCCCCTCCGAAACCAAGGGGCAGAGTTACAACAAGGTGGAAGCTCTGCTGTCTCACATCGAGGGTATCGAGATCTGCTACCCGGAGCGTCGGGATGAATGCTGCGGCTTCGGTGGCACCTTCGTCATGGATGAAGGGGCGGTGTCCGGCAAGATGGGCAAAGACAAGGCCCAGGCCCACGCCGATACCGGTGCGCGCTACGTGGTCGGTTTCGATCCCTCCTGCCTGATGCACCTTGACGGGGTGATCCGCCGTCAGAAGCACGATGTGCAAACCCTGCACATCGCCGAAGTGATCAACATGGCCCTGTAAGGAGAACTGGACATGGCACTGATTGGCGAAATTGAAAGCCACGCCAGCGCGGCGGAGAAATTCAATAAAGATGAAGCCCGGGTGAACTGGCATGACAAGGCGCTGTGGGCGTTGCGTCATAAACGTGACCTGGCGGCCGAGAGCGTGGGCGGCGATGAGTGGGAGCGGCTGAAACAGCTGGGCTCCGAGATCAAGCTGCACACCCTCTCCAACCTGGCGAACTACCTGCAGGAGTTCGAGGCGAACTGCCAGAAGAACGGCATCGTAGTGCACTGGGCCAAAGATGGCAAAGAGCACAACGAGATCATCCACGGTCTGCTGGCCAAGCACCAGGTGAAGAAACTGGTCAAATCCAAGTCGATGCTGACCGAAGAGTGCCACCTGAACCCTTACCTTGAGGAGCGTGGCATCGAGGTGATCGACACCGACCTCGGTGAGCGGATCATCCAGCTGCGCCAGGAGCCGCCCAGCCACATCGTGGTACCGGCGATCCACCTGAAGAAGGAGGAGGTCGGCGAGCTGTTCCACGAGAAGATCGGTTCCGAGAAGGGGGCATCCTGCCCCACCTACCTGACCAAACAGGCGCGCTATCACCTGCGTGAGCACTTCCTCACCGCCGATGCAGGCCTGACCGGGGTGAACATGGCGGTGGCCAGCGAAGGCGCCGTGGTGGTCTGTACTAACGAAGGCAACGCCGACATGGGTGCCAACCTGCCCGGGCTGCAGATCCACTCCATGGGGATCGACAAGATCGTTCCCAACCTGGATGCCGTCGGTGTACTGAGCCGCACTCTGGCCCGTAACGCTACCGGCCAGCCCAGCACCACCTACAACACCATCTACAAGGGCCCCAAGGCCGGTGGTGAGATGCACGTGGTGATGGTGGACAACGGCCGCACCAAGCTGTTCCAGGACGAGCTGTTGGCGGAGGCGTACAAGTGCATCCGCTGCGGTGGCTGTCTCAACACCTGCCCGGTGTACCGCCGCTCCAGTGGCTTTAGCTACAACGCCCTGATCCCAGGCCCCATCGGTATCGCCGTATCCGCCGGTGACGATGAGACCCACTCCATGGCGTGGGCCTGCACCCTGTGCGGTTCCTGCACCAAGGTGTGTCCGACCAAGGTTCCGCTGGATCAGATCATCCACCACTGGCGCAAGGTGCATGCCAAAGAGGGCAAACTGCCCTATGGCAAACGTCGCTATATGCCGTTGGTGGGGCGCCTGATGGGCAGTGAGATGATGCTCAACGGCTCCATGAGCGTGGCCCGCGGTGCAATGCGGATCCTGCCGGATGCCGTGATGAAGCCGTTCGGTGGCGCCTGGACCGAGCACCGCGAGTTGCCCAAGGCCCCGAAAACGGGTTCCTTCGAAAGCTGGTTCCGCAAAAATCGGGAGGAGAAATGATGTCCAGCCGTAACGCCATTTTAGAGGCCCTGGGCCGAGTGACCCTGCCGGCGGCTGCCATGCCGGTTATCGACGTCGAGCCCAACCTGGAGGACCTGCCCGGTCAGTTCGAAGCCTCCCTCAACAAGGTGGGTGGTACCCTGGTTCGGGTTAAGGGTCTTGCCGAGATCCAGCAGTACCTGGATGAGCGCGTTGCCGAGGGTCAGCAGGTGCTGAGCCTGGTTGAGGGGCTCAAGGGTAACCGTGAACTGGACGCGCAGCGCCACGATCTGAAAGATGTGGATCACACCCTAGTCCATGGCCAGCTGGCGGTTGCCGAGAACGGTGCGGTCCTGATCAAGGATTGCGACACCGGCCACCGGGTGGCGCCCTACATCACCGAGCATCTGGCGGCGGTGGTGAAAGCGGACACCCTCTACCCGACCATGCACCAGGCCGTGCCCAAGCTGGACCTGGCGCCTGGTCACCATGCGGCCTTCATCGCCGGCCCCTCCAAGACTGCCGATATCGAGCAGGCCCTGGTGATCGGTGCTCACGGTGCCAGCTCCATGACGGTGTTCCTCATCGACTGAGCTTTGGCTTGAATCTATGCCGTGAAAAAGTGCCCCCATCCGGGGGCACTTTTTTTTGTTTTTTGGCTCTCAACGGCACAGCAATCTGCGCCAGGGCGTTACCCTCTGCACAGGCTTCGCTAACGGGGGGCACTGAAGAACCAGGTGACGCCAGTTCAGCGAGCAAGCGGTGCTTGCCGCGAAACCCAGGCTTTCCTTCCCTCTCGGGCGACTCCTGGAGCCCAACCATCCTGGTACCGCTGAGTATTCAGCTAGCGTCCCAACGTGCATGGCGGCGCCACACTCCGCTTTAACCACCCCGCTGTAACCCTACAACGGACTGAACATTGAAGCAGGACGGTGCGAAGGGCTGTGCCCCAACGACTCCCATAGCCGGAAATTGAAACCCGACTGTCCCAGGACCCATAAGCGGGGGCTCAGACTGTCTCCTCGCTATTGAATCTTTACTCTGCTTGCTGAAATGAGCGCACCGATCTCGGGTGCCCGGGCCGGGTTGCGCAATGAGCGGGTGCAGGCGCACGACGGAACGGGTATTCAGGGCCGCCCGAGTCGTTTCCCCTGCTCAAATAGACTTAATCGATGATGTACGGCACGCATTCAAATTGAGCCGGGCAGATGAAACGTGATCACGTTCACGTGTGTCATCGGGATCGTGGATAGAGCCGGCCTAAAGTTGAAAGAAAAATACAGTTTCGAAAGGATAGGTGAAAGTCACGGCGGCGATGGGGGACAAGTTGTCCGGCATGGACAACTTGTCCCGCCCTGAATGCGCTCAACGGGTCCAGGTCTTGTTCCGGTCAAATTTCGTGCGATTTGGAGGTGGATTGGCGGTTTTCAGTGGCGAAAGGAGATAAATCACTCAGGATTTGATGGCAAAGTGTGCATTTCTGTTCGCAGCTGAAATTTAAGCCATTCTGTTTTGTTTAGAAAAAACAGTGCTTTGTCGTTTTTGTCGATTGGCGCGCTAGATTGGATTGTGGAACTGAACTAGCTTCACTAAAGGCGGCCTGCGTGAGTCCTGGTGCACACTTTTTTCTTTATTTGTGAGACTCAGCACCACTTCGAGCGGTAATAAAGATACAGGGCGACGACATTGAGGCGGATCACAGTTTGGAACCGCTTGATTCGAAAAAATAGTCGCCGTCAAAGCTCGACGTACGCCGTCTCTGAAAACTGCGGTTTTCAGTGGGGAAAACGTTGAGCGGGGGAGCCCAGAGGCGTAAGCCATAACGATATAAATTGGGCCCCCTATATTACTTGTTCGTTCGCATATTATGAGGCGATAACCGTGACTTTGATCCAAACTCTAGCCACCTTGACACCCGTCATCTCCGTACTGGTGTTTCTGGTCCTGATGCGCATGCCGGCGTCCCGCGCCATGCCCATCTCTGCCGTACTGACCGGCCTGGTCGCCTTCTTCGTCTGGAAGATGGATAGCACCATGCTGATGGCTTCCGTTGTGGAAGGCTTCCTGTCAGCTCTGACCCCGCTTTCCATCATCTTCGGCGCGATCTTCCTGCTGAATACCCTGAAGAACTCCGGCGCAATGGACACCATTCGCGCGGGCTTCACCAACATCAGTGCGGATGCTCGGGTTCAGGTGATCATCATCTGCTGGCTGTTCGGTTCCTTTATTGAAGGTTCTGCCGGCTTCGGTACCCCGGCTGCTATCGGTGCACCGCTGCTGGTGCTGCTGGGCGTGCCGCCGATCGCTGCTGCCGTTGTAGCCCTGATCGCCGACTCTACCTCCGTATCTTTCGGTGCCATCGGTCTGCCGGTTCTGTTCGGTATGGAACAGGGCCTGATGCAGGGCGGTGTCTCTATGGCTGCTGCCCAGATCGCTGAGCACGGCGGTACTTTCGCCGACTACGCCCAGTTCGTAGCGATGCACATGATCACCATCGACCTGGTGACTGGCTCCCTGGTTCCGCTGGTGATGGTGGCCATCCTGACTGGCTTCTTCGGCCGCAATAAGTCCTTCAAAGAAGGTCTGGCGATCTGGAAGTTTGCCCTGTTTGCTGGCTTCGCATTTACCATTCCGGCCTGGATGATCAACTTCATCGCCGGTCCTGAGTTCCCGTCCGTTATTGGCGCCCTGATCGGTATGGCCATCGTTATCCCGGCCGCCAAGAAAGGCTTCCTGCTGCCGAGCCAGCCGTGGAATGACTTTGCCGAGAACGACAAAGCCGATGCCACAGCCGCCCCGGCTGCCCAGCCGCAGCCTGTCGGTGCCGCCGTAACCAAGACTGAGATCTCTCAGCTGGCCGCCTGGACTCCCTACCTGGTGATGGCCCTGCTGCTGGTACTCTCCCGTACCGTTGCGCCGCTCAAGTCCTTCCTGCTGAGCTTTAACATCGGCTGGAGCGAACTGATGGGTACCAACCTGAAAGCGGGCTTCCAGACCCTGTATGCCCCGGGCGCCTTCTTCGTGGCCGTGTGTATCCTGGGTTACTTCATCTTCAAGATGAAGCCGGCCGCCTTCAAGCTGAGTGTGACCACCTCCTGCAAGTCCATGGTTCCGACCATCATCTCCCTGGGCGCTTCCGTTCCCATGGTGAAGATCTTCCTGAACTCCGGCACCAACACCTCTGGTCTGCACTCCATGCCGGAACAGTTGGCTGAACTGCTGGCCCACTCCATGGGTGCCGTTTGGGCCTGGATGGCGCCGGTTGTCGGTATCTTCGGTGCCTTCCTGTCCGGTTCCGCCACCTTCTCCAACATGATGTTCTCCGGCCTGCAGTACGGCGTTGCGGACAACATCGGCATGAACCACGCGCTGGTCCTGGCCCTGCAGGGCATCGGTGCCAACGCCGGTAACATGATGTGTGTGATGAACGTGGTAGCGGCGGCGACCGTGGTTGGCATGGCTGGCCGTGAGTCCGAGATTATCCGCAAGACCCTGCCGGTGGCACTGGGCTACGCCTTTGTCGCAGGCACCATCGCCTTCCTCTGGGGTGGCATGTAACCCCCTAGATCTCCCTTCAGCTGCCGGATCTCTTGGTCCGGCGCTTTTGTTTGTTTTTCTCCGTATTGGTGTGAGTATGTTGCAAACTAACTTAACTGAACTGGCCTCGCGCCTGGGTCAACTGATGCATGATGATCGTGTCTACACCGATCCACTGCGTCGCGTAGCCTGGGGTACCGATGCCTCCTTTTACCAGAAGCGCCCGCAGATCGTGGTTCATCCGAACAGCGAGAGCGAAGTGGCCGAAGCCCTGTCCATGTGCCACCAGGCTAAGACCCCGGTGACCTTCCGTGCGGCGGGTACTGCCCTGTGTGGCCAGGCACTGTCTGACTCTGTTCTGATGGTCGCCGGCCGTACCTGGCAGGATTACGAAGTGCTGGAAGAGGGCGCCAAGATCCGCCTGCAACCGGGCATCGTCGGTGCCAAGGTGAACCAGATCCTGGCTCCCCTGGGCTTTAAGTTTGGTCCCGATCCGGCCACCATCGCCTCCGCGATGGTCGGCGGCATCGTGGCCAACAACGCGTCCGGCATGAACTGTGGTACCCACCAGAACAGCTACCGGATGATCGAGTCCGCCCGCATCGTTCTGGCGGACGGTACCGTGGTGGATACCGGCTGTGAGCAGAGCCGCGAAGCGTTCAAACTCAAGCACCCTGAGATCCTCGAAGGTCTGGCGGAGATCCGCGATACCATCATGGCGGACGAAGCCATGGTGGCGCGCATCAAGCGTAAGTACTCCATCAAGAACGTGACCGGCTACGGCATGAACTCCTTCGTGGATTACAGCGATCCCTTCGATATCCTGCTGCACCTGATGGTTGGCTCCGAGGGTACCCTGGGCTTCCTGTCCGAAGTGACCATGAAGAGCGCCGTCAAGGCGACCCACTCCGCCTCTGCGATGATCTACTTCGACTCCCTCAAGGGCGCCTGTGAAGCGATCGTAGAGCTGCGTCGTGACGCCTTCGACGAGACCAACGCGGCAGAGCTGCTGGATAACTTCGCCCTGAAAGCCGTGGCCGCGTCCAAGTACGAGACCCCGGACTTCCTGAACGAGATCCACAGCGACGTCACCGCAGTGCTGTTCGAAACCTTCGGCATGAGCCAGGCCGAGATCGATGCCAACATCGCCAAGATGACCGGCATCATGGCCAAGCATGGCCTCTACAAGCCGGCCGAGTTCTCTCAGAATGCGGCGGAGATCGCCAACTTCTGGGCGATCCGTAAGGCGGTATTCCCGCTGGCCGGTTCCATGCGCCCGGCAGGCACCTCTTGCGTGATCGAAGACGTGGCCTTCCCCATCGAGGTGCTGCCCCAGGCGACCCTGGATCTGCAGGAGCTCTCCTTCAAGCACGGCTATAACGACGCGGTGATCTACGGCCACGCGCTGGAAGGCAACTACCACGTGATCTTCTCCCAGGACTTCAGCACCGAAGAGGAGATCGCCCGCTTCGACCACTTCATGCAGGAGCTGGTTGAACTGGTGGCAGTGAAGTACGACGGCTCCCTGAAAGCGGAACACGGCACCGGCTTCGGTATGGCCTCCTTCGTTGAGAAGGAGTGGGGCAGCGACATCTACGCCCTGATGGCCCGCACCAAGCAGGTGATGGACCCCGCCGGGATCCTGAACCCTGGGGTGATCATCAACAACGACCCCAACTGTCACGCCCAGGGCTTCAAGCCGCTGCCGACCATCCACGACATCGTCGACAAGTGCATCGAGTGTGGTTTCTGTGAGCAGCACTGTGTGGCCCACGGTCTGACCCTGTCCCCCCGTCAACGCACCGCCGTTGCCCGGGTGATCAAGACCCTGGAAACCACCGGTAAAGAGCCGGAGATCCTGGCGGAGCTGAAGAAGCAGTACCCCTATTTTGCCTTGGATACCTGTGCCGCAGACGGCCTCTGTAAGGGCGGTTGCCCGATGGGGATCGACACCGGTAAGTTCGTCAAGGTCAAGCGTGCTGAGCTGGCCACCGAGGGGGATATCAAGATCGCCAACTTCTCCGCGGACAAGTTTGGTCAGCTGGAAGGGGTGGCCCGTTTCGCCTTGGGTGCCGCAGACGTGGCCCGTGCCGTGATCGGCGATGGTGCCATCGGTGGCATCACCAAGGGTCTGCGCAAGACCGGCCTGCCGGTTCCCCAGTGGAGCGAAGGGATGCCCAAGCGCGGTAAGGCGCTGCCTGAGCTGAAAACCGTCGGTGATGTGAAAGCGGTGTACTTCCCCGCCTGTCTGAACCGGATGATGGGCACTTCGCCGAAGAACCCGGATCAGCGCTCCATCCCGGAAACCATCAAGACCCTGTTTGAGAAAGCGGGCCTGGAGATGGTCAGCGGCCACAAGCCCAAGGGGCTGTGCTGTGGTCAGCCGTGGGAGTCCTACGGTCACGATGAACAGGCGGATCGCAAGTCTGACGAGCTCTCCGCCTGGCTGCTGCAGGTGTCCAACAACGGTGAGTACCCGATCCTGGTGGAAACCACCGCCTGTCTGGAGCGGATGCGTCGCGCCTGTGACAAGCGTCTGAACCTGCTGGGGCCGGAAGAGTTTGCCATGAAGTTCCTGGTGGAGCGCCTCGAGATCACTCCGGTGGAGGAGAAGATCGCCGTTCACCCGACCTGTACCTGTCGCAAGATGGGTATCGTGGATGACCTGGTTGGCCTGGCCAAGCTGTGTGCCCGCGAAGTGGTGGTGCCGGAGAAGGTGGGTTGCTGTGGTATGGCCGGTAACCGGGGCATGAACTACCCCGAGCTGAACGCCCACGCCCTGCGTCACCTCAAGGAGGAGACCAAGGAGAAAGGCTGCACCAGCGGTTACTCCGTCTCTGCCACCTGTGAAGTGGGTCTGACCACTCACTCCGGGATCCCCTACAAGAGCATTCTCTCCCTGCTGGACCGCGCCGCCAAGGCCAAAGTCCGCCACTGAGAGAAGCGTCGCCTTAGGTGACCTCTCTGACTGAAAAGCCCCCGACGCCCTGGTGTCGGGGGCTTTTTTTTGCTTTTTTCGTCTAACACTGCTGAACCTGCCTGCTGGCACGTTCGTCGCGCACGTCCGCTATCTCACTCTTGTGAGATGACTGGCGGATAAGCACTTTTTCTGAAGTGAACATTTAGTGATCCAGATCAGAAAACCATAAAACAGGCCAACAAAATGCATGTTCGTAAATCCCTGCAAAGGTATAGTGCACCCCATAACGTGCATCTTAAAAGCATCTTTACGGAGTTACGCCATGTTTTGTGTTCAGTGTGAGCAAACCATCCAAACCCCCGTCGCCAAGGGCTGTGCCTACAGCATGGGGATGTGTGGTAAAAGCGCCGAGATCTCCGATCTCCAGGACGTCCTGGTCTACCTGCTGCAGGGCGTCAGCGCTTACGCGCACCTGGCTCGTCAACATGGCATCGTCGACAGTGAAGTGGACACCTATCTCCCGCAGGCGTTCTTCTCCACCCTGACCAACGTCAACTTCGACGCCGATCGTCTGGTGGCCTATACCGAGCGTGCTCTGGCGCTGCGCAACCGCATGAAAGCTGCCTACCTGGACGCCTGTGCCAACGCTGGTGTGACGCCGCTGGAGCCGATCGGCGCCGCCAGCTTCACCCTCTCTGCGGACCGCGCTGCCATGCTGGCAGTGGCACCGGATGCGATGGTAAATCGCGGCCTGGCCGAGGTGGGAGAGGATATCGTGGGCCTGCGACTGCTCTGCCTCTATGGCCTCAAAGGGGTGGCGGCCTATCTCGAGCACGCACGCGTGCTGGGTCAAAGCGACGAGAAACTCTACGCTGAACTGCACCGCATTATGGCGCGCCTGGGTGAAGACCCGAGCGACATGAACGAACTGCTGGAGCTGAGCATGGCGATCGGCCTGCTTAACTACGGTGTGATGGAGCTGCTGGACCGGGGTGAGACTGCGCACTTTGGCCATCCCGAGCCGGTGAAGGTGAACCTCAAGCCGGTCGCGGGCAAGGCGATCCTGGTTTCCGGCCATGATCTTATCGATCTGCAGGATATTCTGGAGCAGACCCAGGGTACCGGCATCAACGTTTACACCCACGGTGAGATGCTGCCTGCCCATGCCTACCCTGAGTTGGGGCACAAGTACCCTCACCTGGTCGGCAACTACGGCACCGCCTGGCAGCACCAGCAGAAGGAGTTTTCCAACTTCCCTGGCGCCATCGTGATGACCTCTAACTGCCTGATCGATCCCAACCCGGCGGGCATCGAAGGTTACGGCGACCGTCTCTTTACCCGCTCCATTGTGGGCTGGCCCGGCGTGACCCACCTGGAGGGCGACGACTTCTCCGAGGTGATCGCCAAGGCACAGGCGTGCGAGGGGTTCAAGTATGATGAGATCCCGCACTACACCACCACCGGTTTTGCCCGCAACGCCCTGATGGCGGCGGCACCGGCGGTGATCGAGCAGGTGAAAGCGGGCAATATCCGCCACTTCTTCCTGGTGGGTGGCTGCGATGGGGACAAGGTGGAGCGTAACTACTTCACCCAGTTTGCCGCCCAGGCGCCCAAAGATACCCTGATCCTCACCCTGGCCTGTGGCAAGTTCAAGTTCAACGACCTGGAGTTCGGTGACATCAATGGCGTGCCGCGCTTCCTGGATGTTGGCCAGTGCAACGATGCCTACTCCGCCATCCAGCTCGCCCTGGCCCTGGCCGAGGCGTTTGAGTGTGGTGTCAACGACCTGCCGCTCTCCCTGGTGCTCTCCTGGTTCGAGCAGAAGGCGATCGCCATCCTGCTGACCCTGCTTGCGCTGGGCATTAAAGATATCCGTGTCGGCCCAACGGTTCCGGCGTTCCTGACCGATAACCTGGTGGCGGCCCTGAATGAGAAGTTCGGCCTGCAACTGATCACCACGGTTGAGCAGGATATGAACGCCATCCTCAACGGCTAACCCTTTCCTTTTCCCTGCAAGGCCGGTGCACACACTCCTCGTGTGTACCGGCCACCCTATTTGATGAACGGGAGCGAATAATGCAACTGACCTGTGTCGGCGTTGAGTCGCAAACGGCGGATGTTAGCCGCTTTACCTTCCTGGCGGATCGTCCCCTGGCGTTTATCCCGGGCCAGTTTCTCTCTTTGCAGGTGCCCATCGAAGATCGTACTTCGGTGCGTGCCTACAGCATCAGCTCTATCCCCTCCGATGCCCGGGTTCAATTAACCATCAAGCGGGTCGAGGGGGGGCGAGTCTCCAACTTCCTGCTGGATAACCTCAAGATGGGGCAGTCCCTCCAAGCACTGCCGCCCGCCGGCGAATTCAACAGCGAGCTGGCAGGGGATCAACCCTGGCTGCTGCTGGGCGCCGGTTGTGGAGTCACGCCGCTGTTTTCTATGCTCCGGGATCGGCTTCAGCGTCAGCCGGACGCCGACATCTGCCTCCTTTTTAGTGTCCGCGGTGAAGCGGACAAGATCTTCGCCAGCGAGCTGGAACACCTGGCGAAACATCACCGCAATTTCCGTCTGCACTGGTTGCTCAGCGGCGAAGGGGTGCGGCTGGACAGCGATAATCTGGCACGTTTTGTCCCGGATGTAGCGCAGCGCAGCGTGATGATCTGTGGCCCCGAGAGCTACATGGTGACCGCGAAGCAGTTGGCCAGCGAGCAGGGGGCATTACGGGTGCACTGCGAGGCGTTTCATGCTCCGGTGCATTCGGAAGAGGCCGCTGGCGGCGGGCACACCCTCAGCGTTGATGGCGTCGAGTTGCCTATCCTTCCGGGTCAAACTGTGCTGGAAAGCCTGGAAGCCGGCGGGATCCCTATTTTCGCTGCCTGTCGGGCGGGGGTCTGTGGCAGCTGCAAGTGCCAGGGCGAGAAGAGTAAGATCCGCAGTAGCTCCACCCTGGGGCTCACGGAAGCGGAGATTGACCAGGGGATTTTCCTGGCCTGCTCCAGCACCGTGACCGCCGATATGACGGTAGAGTTGAACGACTGAGTTGGCGAAAGACTCTGAATGACAGCAAAACGCCGTGGCTTTGGCCACGGCGTTTTTTCGTGCGAGCCTCCCCAGCCGTTTATGGCTAAGGAGCGCGTCGGGAGAGCACCTCCGGCAAGCCGCTCTCGAGGCATTGCCCCTTACGTACATAACGGGCGTTGGGGCAGCTGCCGCTGCCGTAAAACTCTTTGCCGTTGCAGCCACAGTAGGTCGCGACGTCCATGGTGCAGGGCCGGTTGGGATCGACGCACTGGCCATGGCTTCCATCTCCTGGGCAGCCCTCACCTTCGCAAACCTGGCCGAGGGGACAGTCACTGTTGCTCTGACAGCCGGGGGCGCCGTGGGCCTCGGGGTTCGCCGCTTGCGCCGTGGCAGACTCTGTTGACTGGGCGTGGGCGCTCTCTAAAGTGTGAAACCCCGTAACAAGAAGCAAGGTGATGAGGAAAAAGCAACGCATCAGAACCTCCACGTTTTGTACTTGTTCTGTACTTAGCAAAAAAGCTTAGTTCATCCGCATTAGGCAGTCTGCATCGCGACGGACGGGCGCCAGCCTGAGGAGCCCCCCGTTCAGTGGGCGTCGTCACGGGAGGGCGATGTGGTGAGCCGCCAGATCTTCTCGGCCCGGCTGCCGAGGAACCAGAAGCTCAGTGCCAGGATGGCGAAGAAGATCGCCTTGTGGGTGCTGTCCCAGAAGTATTCGAAAAAGCGGGTGTAGAGGTTGATGAACAGGAAGGTAATGCCAAAGCCCCGGGTCATCGCATCGTCCTGCTTGACCCCGTGAACGAGGGCCCCGATGGCCGCGACGGCGAACAGCAATGACCAGTGCAAAAGCTCGGACTGCTCAACGCCCTCCCAACGCTCCAGGCTCCCGTAGTTGCCAAATATCGACAGGATCCAGAGTGCGATAAAGAGGTAGAGCAGCCCGACCGCCCGGGTTGGCCGGATGAAATCTTGCCGTTTTTCGATGCGTCTGAAGAGGTAAGTGCCGCCAAACACCAGAACCAGGCCAAAGAGGACGAAGCGAAGCGGGTAGTTCATCCCCAGGTAGTAGGCGCCCCAGCCTGAAAGGTAACCGGTTTCTGCCCCGAACCAGCTGCCCAGGCACATCAGGGAGAAGATCCAGACCAGCTTGGAGGGAAAAACCAGCCCCAGCAGTCCGTAAACCAGGGCCGAGATGAGCAGCAACAGAGAGAAGTGGTCGGACCCGGTGTCGATCGCTCTGCCGAAAAAACCGATGGCGATGGCGGTAGTGGCGACCCCCAGGAAGAGTATCGCCTCGTTACTGAAGCGCTTCTCCGGCTGTCGACGTCGTCGCTTAAGACCGATGAAGTAAAGGATGGATGAGAGCAGGGCGAACAGGAGGCACTTGACGGAATCCGGCGCCTCGAACAGTTTCGTGAACAGCGACATCAGCCAGCGATCCGCCAACAGGGAGAAGAGTGCGGTGACGATACAGGCGATCGCCAGCCAGAATGCGTATTTGGCAACCCGCTCCCAGTCCATGGTCGTGACCTGGTAGGAGGCTTTCAACTGCTGGCTCAGCGGCTCCGAGATCACCCCCTGGTTACGCCATTGGGCGATCGCCTTATCCAGTGTCTCGCCTTCCCGTTTCGATACTTTCATTCCTGCCGGCTCCTGCTGCTGTCGCCCCTGAAAGTTCGCCCTCGCCACCTGAGCATTCCACGACGGGTCAGCATACTTGATGGGGTGGATCGGAACCTGACGGGGTTCGACGATGTTTTGTCCAACATAGGGGGTTATGCCGCCGAATCAAAGTCGGAGGAGGGTGTTGGGTCGAAGAACTCTTTGAGTTCTATGACGCTATGGATCAAAAAGCGGGAGGAAGGGGGGACAAACAGCGATTCAGGGAGGGGTAACGGCAAAGGCGCGCTCCCAATTTGGGACGCGCCTTGGGTTGGGATCGAGCCAGCAGGCCCGACTCGGGATCAGGCTACGCTGTCAGCCAGTGTTGCAAGACGCTGGCCACGGCGGGAGAGGGCATAGCCGGCTAGAACCATCAGGGCGGCGGCGGCGATCACCCAGCCAGTGACGGCCAGGGCGTGGCTGGCGAAGGTCGCAACGATGGCACTGGCACCAAAGCTGATGGCGATCTGTAAGCTGTTTTGCAGTCCCGCGGCGGTAGCGGCGCACTCGGGGGCGCTGGAGAGTGCCCGGTTCACCACGATGGGGTAGAGCGCCCCGTTGGCCACGGCCAGGAAGCAGAAGGGGATCAGCAGTGCCCAGATGGTCTGCAGCGGCAACTGGGAGGCCACCAGCAGCACCAGGCTGGTGACGCTGAACAGCGTCAGCAGGGCGTGCAGCACCGGCGTGTCACCACGGCGAGCCACCCACTTCTTGCCCAGGTAACCGCCGGTCATAAAGGCGATGGTCTGGGGCACGAAGGAGAGGCCGATCGCCTTGGCGTCGTAGCCCATGCTGACCATGATCTCCGGCATCCCGGTGAGGTAGGCGAAGAAGGCGGCGGAGGCCGCACCGAAGATGGTGACATTGCCCATGAAGACCCGGCTGCCGAGCAGGGCGGCGATGTCGCCGCGAACGGAGCGCGAGCTTCTGACCGGGATGGTGTTGGGTTGACGCAGGGTCAGCAGTGCCAGTGCCAGACCCACCAGGGTCAGCACTACGAAGATGCTCTTCCAGCTCATCACCATCGACAGGCCAACGCCCAGTTGAGGCGCCAGGGCGGGGGAGAGCGCCACCAGTGGCATGATGGTGGCAAAGATCTGCTGTCCTTTCTCGCCGGGATAGCGATCGATCACCATCGCCTGCCAGATCACCGCCGGCGCACAGACCCCCAGCGCCTGCAAAAAGCGCAGACTAAGCAGCTGCCAGACGGTGCTGCTCAGGGCCAGACCGAGGGAGGCGAGGGTAAAGAGCAACAGCCCCGCTACCAGGGTGTTGCGACGTCCAAAACGATCCGAGGCCATCCCCCACAGCAGCTGGCCTCCGGCGAGACCCGCCAGGAAGATCGACAGGGAGAGAGCGATGGACTCAGGCCCTGTTTGGTAGAAGGTTTCCATCTCCTTGAACACCGGCAGATACATGTCAGTGGCGACGAAACCGAGCATGGAGAGTCCGGCCAGGTAGATGAGTTCCAGTTTGGTGATTTTCATAAGGGGTTGACCAAATAATTTGATGTGGCGGCGGGGTGCCGGGCGAATCGCTTGGGCATCGCCCCTGCACTCGTCCACTATTTTAATGCGGTGCAGTCTACTCACTGCATAGCCTCAGGAAAAACGCTATATTTTGGCCTTAGCGTTCAAAATAATTGAAAGGTAATGCCTGTGCTGTCACAAGCCAATCTGGTTCTGCTGGATACCGTCGCCCGGCTGGGGAGCTTCAGCGCTGCCGCTAAGCAGTTGCACAAGGTGCCCTCCGCCATCAGTTACTCGGTGCGGCAGCTGGAGCAGCAGCTGGGGGTGGCACTGTTTGAGCGTCATCCACGGCGGGTGAGCCTGACGCCCGCCGGCGTTTACTTCGTGGAGCAGGCCCGGCAGTGGTTGCGGGAGATGGAGCAGGTGCGGTTGCAGACGCAACGGGTAGCCAACGGTTGGCAACGCAGTCTGCGGGTGGCGCTGGATAATGTGGTGCGGGCGGATCGCATTACTGCGCTGGTGCGGGATTTCTACAACGCCTTCGACGACGCAGAGTTGATCCTGACCATCGAGGTGTTCAACGGGGTGTGGGATGCTTTGTCGGAGGGGCGGGCGGAGATCGCCATCGGTGCCACCACCGCCATTCCCGTGGGGGGGGATTTCGGTTACCGGGACATGGGGGTATTGGAGTGGGCGCTGGTGATGAGCCCGGACCATCCGGCCGCGGCGTTGACAGTCCTCTCAGCGGATCGGATCCGCGACTTTCCGATGATCTGCCTGGAGGACACGGCCCGGGCCTTACCCAAGCGCTCTACCTGGCTGCAGGATAACCAGCGCCGCATCATGGTGCCGGACTGGCCCAACGCGGTGGCGTGTGTTCAGGCGGGCCTGGGACTCAACTACATGCCCCGCCACCTGGCGCGCCCCCTGCTGGCCGCGGGCAGCCTGGTGGAAAGGGGGATGGCCAATGGCCAGCGTCCCAGCCCCTGCTGCCTGGCCTGGCGCAAGGAGAGTGACTCAGCCCTGATGCGCTGGTTACTGGACTACCTCGGGGATGAGGCACAGCTGCACCGGGAGTGGTTGGCGCCCTGAGCGCTGGCGTTTCCCTTGGGCCTGCGTACAATGGCGCCGAACTTTTCGCTCGGGAGAAGATAGTGGATCAGCATGAAAAGTGGATGAGGCACGCCATGTCGCTGGCGGCCAAGGCGGAAGCCCTGGGCGAGGTCCCCGTGGGGGCGGTGCTGGTGCGTGATGGCGAGGTGCTCGCACAGGGTTACAACCGCTCCATCACGGATCATGATCCATCGGCCCATGCGGAGATGCTCTGTCTGCGCCAGGCCGGCCCGAAGCTTGGCAACTACCGGATGCTGGATACCACGCTCTACGTGACCCTGGAGCCCTGCCCCATGTGTGCGGGTGCTTTGGTGCATGCGCGGGTCGGACGGGTGGTGTTCGGGGCGTCGGATCCGAAAACCGGTGCGGCGGGCAGCGTGATGGATCTGTTGGATCATCCCGCGTTGAATCATTGGCCTGAGGTGGTGAAAGGGGTGTTGGCAGAGCCCTGCGCGGAACAGCTCAGTGCCTTTTTCCGAAGGCGCAGGGCGGAGAAGAAAGCCTTGAAACAGGCTCAGCGGGCGGCGTCGGACGACGCCTCTTCGGCAAAGTGAACCTGGTCATATTGCCGGCTGCGGTGAATGATGCGCAGATGGTTACGTTTTTTACACATTCTGCGGCGATCAGTGCGACTTTGCAGCGCCAGTCGACGGCGTTGGCATCTGGCCATCTGATTACCTCCGTAATTGTTGTTCTTGAGGATGAGAGCCCACTGTATGAGGTGGGTTCAAGGTGACATTGTCCTGTCACTGGGCTGGCCGACAGTGAAAGGTCGGCCCAATCCCAATACCTCAATCCTTATCCTCCTCCTCGTTTAAGTCAAGAATAAGACACTGTTATTGCGGGCCCAAGAGTGTGGACTGGTGCGCACATTGTGACCTGTCTGCGAGGTTGCTCACTCGTCATGGTGCCAAGTTGTGATCTGGATCAGGTTGAGCCTCTGGTGCCGAGGCCTGCCGGTCCAGCCACTGCAGGGTTTCATAGTAGCGACGGATGTTGGAGACATAGTGGGCCGCTTCGTCACCCCGGGCGTAGCCGTAACGGCTACGTTCGTAGAATTTACGTTGGCGCAGCAGAGGCAGATGGCGTTTCACATCGCGCCAGCTGTTGGGATCAAACCCCTGCCGCTGGGTGATCACCCGGGCGTCCTCCAGGTGCCCTAAGCCGACGTTGTAGGCCGCCAGGGCAAACCAGATCGCCTCATCGTCGGAGATGCCGGTGGGCAGCCGGGTGATCAGTTGCTGCAGGTAGGCGCTGCCGCCGCGAATACTCTGTTCCGGATCCAGGCGGTTTTGAACGCCCATACGCTTGGCGGTTGACTGAGTTAGCATCATCAGGCCCCGCACGCCGGTGGGTGAGCGGGCATGGGGGTCCCAGTGGGACTCCTGGTAACTGACCGCTGCCAGCTTGCGCCAGTCCAGGGTACCGGCGTAACGCTCGAACAGGGGTTGATAGCGGGGCAGGGTGGTGCGGGCGGCGCGAATGAAGGCGCGGGTATCCACGTAGTCAAACCGTTCGATGTGTCCAAAGTACTTCTCCTCCAGCCGAACCAGTTGACCGCTTCTTCGAAGTTGATGCCAGAAATCCAGCAGGGCACTGAACAAGGGGTCGTCACTGCGTTGGGGCAGGGCCCAGGCGACGGCCTGGGGCTCCCCCAGGGTAAAGGCTGCGCGTAGCTCTGGCAGGTAGCGTTGGTTGAACGCCAGCTGGCTGGAGTCGTTGATGGTGTAGTCCAGCTCACCGGAGGCCACCATGGCCGCCAGCTCATCGCTGTCGTAATCCGTGGTCTGCTCGAACTGCAGTTCCGGGTAATCCGCCAGGGCGGCCGCGAGCAACTCCGCATGGCTGGACCCCTGGGTCACCACCAGCCGGCCATCCAGATCGGCCAGGGAGCGGGGTTTGGGTTGACCGTTGCGGTAGAGCAGTTGCGCCCTCACCCGGTAGAGTGGGGGACCAAAATACCAGTTATCGGCCCGTTTACGGGTGCGGCTGAGGCCTGCGGCGATGAGGTCCAGCTCGCCGGCCTCCATGGCGGCAAAAAGTTGATGCAGGGTAGGGTAAACCCGGAACTGAACCGGTCGGTCGATAAAGCGGGCGAACTGCGTCGCCAAATCGTAATCCAGGCCGTAAGGCTCCTCCCCCCGCATCTGGAAGCTCAGTGGGCTACTCAGGGTTCCCACCGTCAGCTGCTGAGGCAGTTCGTCTCGGTTTGGGGAGGGTTTGTTGGCCAACTCCAGGCAGCCCGGCAGCATCAACAGGAGCAGGCAGCAGAGCAGCCGTTGACCCGAGGCGGCAATAAATCTTTGCAGACTCAGACTGTTTTTTCGCTTCATTGCACCGGGTTCCTTTCCGACCTGAGCACGTTTGCGGGTGTTTTGGACAGGGCTTTTCTCTATAATGGCGCCACTCAAAAATGCCTCCGCCCCGGCGTCCCCATCGGCTGTGAGCTGCTGTCATCGTCGTCGCCGGGTCGAGAACAATAAAAACCTGTACCCCAACTTTATAAAGGTATATCGACGTGATTGAGATCCTTCGCGGCGCACCGGCCCTCTCCGACTTTCGAGTCACTAAGCTACTGCAAGCTTGCCAAGACGCCAAACTGCCAGTCTCTGACCTTTACGCTGAACACTACCACTTCGCCCACCTCACCGCCCCCCTGTCTCCCCAACACAGCGAGCAACTGGCGCAGATCCTCACTTACGGACCCCGTATGGAGGAGCACGAGCCTGCAGGGAAGCTGATGCTGGTGGTGCCGCGCCCGGGTACCATCTCGCCCTGGTCCTCCAAGGCCACCGATATCGCCCACAACTGTGGATTGACGCAGGTCAAGCGACTGGAGCGGGGCTTAGCCTGGTATGTACAGTTAGATGCGCCACTGAATGAGGCCCAGCAGAAACAGTTGCTGGGCCTTATTCATGATCGCATGGTTGAAGCGGTGCTGCCGGATCTGGATGCGGTCGAGGTCCTGTTTGAGGCGGCTGAGCCCAAGCCGTTCACCAGCGTTGATATCCTCGGCGGTGGCCGTGAGGCGCTGGCGGAGGCGAACCTGCGTCTGGGGCTGGCGTTGGCGGAGGATGAGGTCGATTACCTGGTGGAGAACTTCAGCCGCCTGGGTCGCAACCCCAACGACATTGAGCTTTACATGTTCGCCCAGGCCAACTCCGAGCATTGTCGTCACAAGATCTTCAACGCCGACTGGACTATTGATGGCGAGGTTCAGCCCAAGTCGCTGTTCAAGATGATCAAGAACACCTTCGAGGTGACCCCGGAGGAGACACTGTCCGCTTACAAGGACAACGCTGCGGTGATGACAGGTTCCCGGGGCGGGCGTTTCTTTGCGGATGCTGACGGTACCTACCGTTACCATCAGGAGCCGGTTCACATCCTGATGAAGGTGGAGACCCACAACCACCCCACGGCCATCTCCCCCTACCCGGGCGCGGCCACCGGTTCCGGCGGTGAGATCCGCGATGAAGGCGCCACCGGCCGGGGCTCCAAGCCCAAGGCGGGTCTGACCGGCTTTACCGTTTCCAACCTGAAGATCCCCGGCTTCGAGCAGCCCTGGGAGCAGGCCGACGCCATCAAGGACTACGGCAAGCCGGATCGCATCGTCACTCCGCTGGAGATCATGCTGGAGGGCCCGCTGGGCGGGGCGGCCTTCAACAACGAGTTTGGTCGTCCGGCCCTCACCGGCTATTTCCGCACCTACGAGCAGCAGGTGACCAGCTTTAACGGTACTGAGGTGCGTGGCTACCACAAGCCGATCATGCTGGCCGGTGGCTTGGGTAACATCCGCGAAGAGCATGTGCAGAAGGGGGAGATCCCCGTTGGCGCCAAGCTGATCGTGCTGGGTGGGCCGGCGATGAACATCGGCCTGGGGGGCGGTGCCGCCTCCTCTATGGCCTCCGGGCAATCCTCCGAGGATCTGGATTTTGCCTCTGTACAGCGGGACAACCCGGAGATCGAGCGCCGCTGCCAGGAGGTGATCGATCGCTGCTGGCAACTGGGTGAGCACAACCCCATCGCCTTTATCCACGATGTGGGCGCTGGCGGCCTTTCCAACGCCATGCCGGAGCTGGTGGATGATGGCGGCCGTGGCGGCATTTTCCAGTTGCGGGACGTACTCAGCGATGAGCCGGGGATGTCGCCGCTGGAGCTGTGGTGTAACGAGTCTCAGGAGCGTTACGTGCTGGCGGTGGCGCCGGAGAACCTGGCCACCTTCGATGCGCTGTGCCGCCGTGAGCGGGCGCCTTACGCAGTAATCGGTGAGGCCACCGAGGCACGCCACCTGACCCTTGAGGACAGCCATTTCGACAATACTCCCATCGACATGCCGATGGAGGTGCTGCTGGGTAAGGCACCCAAGATGCATCGCGAAGCGAGCCGGACTTCCTGCCTGGCCCCGGCGCTGGACCTGTCCGGTGTTACCGCCAAGGACGCCATCCGTCGGGTACTGCGCCTGCCGGCGGTGGCAGAGAAAACCTTCCTCATCACCATCGGCGACCGCAGCGTCACCGGTATGGTCGCCCGTGACCAGATGGTCGGCCCCTGGCAGGTGCCGGTGGCCAATGCGGCGGTGACCACGGCGACTCTGGACTCCTACCACGGTGAAGCGATGGCGATGGGGGAGCGTACCCCCCTGGCCCTGATCAACCACGGTGCCTCGGCCCGCATGGCGGTCGGGGAAGCGCTCACTAACCTGGCCTCTGCCCATGTGGGTGAGCTTAAGCACGTGAAACTCTCCGCCAACTGGATGGCGGCGGCGGGGCATCCCGGCGAGGATGCCGGCCTTTACGAGGCGGTGAAGGCGGTGGGCGAGGAGTTGTGCCCGACGCTGGGGATCACCATCCCGGTGGGCAAGGATTCCATGTCGATGAAGACCGCCTGGGAGGATCAGGGTGAACAGAAATCGGTGACGGCACCGCTGTCACTGGTGATCACCGCTTTCGGTCGGGTCGAGGATGTGCGTAACACCGTGACCCCACAGCTGCGCGCCGATCTGGGTGACACCACACTGCTCTATTTGGACCTGGCAGAGGGGCAACAGCGCCTGGGCGGCTCCGCCCTGGCGCAGGTCTACAGCCAGTTGGGCAACCAGGCGCCGGACCTGGACAACGCCGCATTGCTTAAAGGGTTCTGGTACGCGATTCAGCAGCTTGCGGCCGAGAAGAAGTTGCTGGCCTACCACGACAAGGGCGACGGCGGCCTGCTGGTTACCCTGGCGGAGATGGCCTTCGCCGGCAAGCAAGGGGTTGACGTCGACCTGGCGGGCCTGGGGAACGATCCCCTGGCGCTGCTGTTCAACGAGGAGCTCGGTGCGGTGATCCAGGTACGCACCCGTGATCTGGACGAGGTGCGTGCGGTACTGGCAGCCCAGGGGCTTGAGCACTGCAGCCACCTGATCGGCGGGCTGTTTGATCCGCGGGGGGATGATCATGACCGCATCCGGATCCGCCAGGGGGATACCCTGCTGTTGGATGAGTCCCGCACGGAATTGCGCACCCTGTGGGGGGAAACGACCTACCGGATGCAGGCACTGCGGGATAACCCCCAGTGTGCACTGGAGGAGTTCGAGGCCAAGCAGGACAGCGAGGACCCGGGCCTCTTTACCAAGCTGAGCTTTGACCCGGCTGAGGATATCGCGGCACCGGTGATCTTCCGTAACGGCGCCCGTGGCGCCGCTCCGAAGGTGGCGATCCTGCGGGAGCAGGGGGTGAACTCCCACGTGGAGATGGCCGCGGCGTTTGACCGCGCTGGCTTCGAGGCGGTGGACGTGCACATGTCCGACATCCTGGAGGGGCGCCTGAGCCTGTCGCAGTTCCAGACTCTGGTGGCCTGTGGCGGCTTCTCCTACGGAGACGTGCTGGGTGCGGGGGAGGGCTGGGCCAAGTCAATCCTGTTCAACGATCGGGCCCGGGACCAGTTCCAGGCGTTCTTTGAGCGCAATGATACCCTCTCACTGGGAGTCTGCAACGGCTGCCAGATGCTCTCCAACCTGAAGAGCATCATCCCCGGTGCACAGCATTGGCCGCACTTTGTGCGTAACCGCTCCGAGCGGTTCGAGGCGCGCTTCTCCCTGGTCGAGGTGCAGGAATCGCCCTCCGCATTCTTTGGCGGCATGGTCGGCTCGGTGATGCCCATCGCTGTCTCCCATGGGGAGGGGCGGGCGGAGTTTGCCAACCTGGACGCGTTCCAGGCGGCGGATAACTCAGGGACGGTGGCGCTGCGTTATCTTAACCACCGCGGTCAGATCGCCACCGCCTACCCGGCGAACCCCAACGGTTCCCCGGCAGGGATCACCGGCCTGACCACCAGCGACGGGCGCACTACCATCATGATGCCGCACCCGGAGCGGGTGTTCCGTACCGTGACCAACTCCTGGCACCCTGACGGCTGGGGTGAGGACTCCCCCTGGATGCGGATGTTCCGCAATGCACGGGTGACCCTGGACTGACCCCGTCCATGACGCCTGGGCTTCGGCCCGGTAGATAACGGTTGAGATCAACACCGCCCCCAATCGGGGCGGTGTTTTTTTGTGCCGTCGCCGAGGTTTTGGTCCGTTTGACCATCTGTTCGGTTCCGAGGGACGTGTCCGAGACAGGGTTGTGGGGAGGGTGTTGGCACCGCGGAATGGACAAAAAAACACCTGTCAAGAGGTTGGTGATAACGCATCGCTATCGCAATGTAATCGCATGTTAATTAAATGGTTGAATGTTTGTTAATGTTCTGGTTACATCGGCTGTGACAGATTGGGTTCCACCCATATTGATTCCTACTCCAGGGAGAAGTCGGAGAGGAAGGAACAACAAAAACACACATTGATGTGTCCAGGGAGAAAACACATGATCAACAACAGCGTCGTATCAAAAGCCGTTCGTTTGGCTTTGCTGGCTGGAGCGACCACCGCGGCGTACTCCGCCCCGGTTGCTTTTGCTGCCGAGGAGGAGGGCGTCGAGCGTATCGAAGTCACCGGTTCCCGCATTAAGCGTACCGACATCGAGACCGCCAGCCCCATCACCGTCTTCTCATCCGAAGATATCGCCAATACCGGTGTGAGCACCCTTGAGGACTTCGTCCAGACCATCCCCGCCATTAACGGTGGTGCGGAAGGTTCCTCCATCAACAACGGTTCTCGCGGTTACGCCACCGCCTCTCTGCGTGGTTTGGGCTCTGGCCGTACCCTGGTGTTGATCAACGGTCGCCGCTTCGCTTCTGGCGATCTGAACTCCATCCCCACTGCTTACGTTGAGCAGGTAGAAGTGCTGCGTGACGGCGCCTCCACCATCTATGGCTCCGACGCCATCGCCGGGGTGATCAACTTCATCACCAAGAAAGATTTCGAAGGGCTGGAGTTCAACGCCCAGTACGACGTGACCGGCGAAGGCGACGGCGAGAAGAGCCTCTTCTCCGTCACCACCGGTGCCTCCTCCGACCGCGGCAACGTGGTTCTCTCCCTGCAGTACACCGATCGTAAGCCGATCGGGCAGGGTGACCGTGACTTCTCCGACTGCCCCATCTTCGAGCGCGGTGGTGAGAAGGTGTGTGGTGGCTCCGGCACCATCCCTTATGGTCAGTACTTCTACCTCGACGGTGAACCGAGTGGTGGCTACGTTAAAGATCCGGTAACCGGTGAAGAACGTCCTTTTGACCAGGCAGTTGACGGGTATAACTACTCCGTCGCTTCTTACATGGTGACCCCCCAGGAGGTGTTCAGCATCAACGGTGCCGGTCGTTACGACATCACCGACAGCACCAGCGCCTTCATCGAGGGTGGTTTCACCAACCGTCAGTCCGATCAGCTGATGGCACCGGAAGGGACCTTCTGGGGCCCGGTCATGCCAGCCACTAACCCGGGTAACCCCGCTGGTGAAGACCTGATCGTCTACCGCCGTCTGGCGGAAACCGGTGGTCGTGCCTTTACCCAGGACTTCTCCGACTACCGTATGGTGTTCGGTTTCGACGGCGCCATCGCCGACCGTTTCTACTGGGATGTGTCCTACAACTTCGCCCGCTTTGTGGACAGCCGCCTGGATCTGGGCCGAGTCAACCCTGAGCGCGTGGGAACTCTGCTGGATCCGGCACTCTGTGCCGCCGACCCTGATTGTGCTGCCGCTGCCCCCGATGGGTATTGGGACATCCTGACCGAAGGTTCTCTGACCGACGAGATGATCAACTACGCCTTCGTGCCTAACTCCCCGGTGGTCCGCGGTGAGACCCGTCAGTTCATGTTCAACATCACCGGTGATCTGGGTGCATCCCTGCCGGGCGGCGAGATCATGTGGGCGGCGGGTTACGAGAAGCGTTACGAAACCTACGAGAGCGTGCCGGACGGCGCCGCCTCCATCGGCCAGATCTACTCCGTTACCGGTGACCCGACCGAAGGTCAGTTCAAGGTGGACGAAGCCTTCTTTGAGATCGACCTTCCGATCCTCTCCGGCATGTTCCTGGCCGAAGAGCTGAGCATCAACGCCGCAGTCCGTTACACCGACTACGACTACCTTGCCAGCAGCTCCACCAACACCAAGTTCGGCATCGAGTGGGCCCCCATCGAGGACCTGAAGCTGCGTGCGACGTACGCCGAAGGCTTCCGTGCTCCGGGGATCACCGAGTTGTTTGCCCCCCAGGCGGAAACCAACCTGGCTTACAGCGAGCCTTGTGAAAACTACGGTAACCTGGATCCGTCCGTTGGTAATAATGCCAACATCATCGCCAACTGTGCCTCCGAAGGCCTGCCGGGCGACTTCGAGCTCTCCTCTGACCAATCCTCTACTGTGGTCGGTGGTAACCCGGACCTGGAGCCGGAGGAGTCCGAAAGCTTCACCGCCGGTCTGGTTTACAGCACCGACTTTGGCTTCAGCTTCGGCGTTGACTACTTCGACATCGAGATCACCAACGGGATCGGAACCGCCGGGACCAACAACGTGATCAACGGCTGTTGGGAGAGCGCTGGCTTCTCCAGCCCGCTGTGTGACTTCATCAAGGGTCCGGAATACCTGGGCGAAGCCCCGCGTCCCGGCTCCCCGTACCGTAACGCTGTGGGCAACCCCTCCGGTGTCCTGTTGCTGAGCGAAAACCTCTCCACTTTCGAAACCTCCGGTATCGACTTTGATGTGTCCTACAAGGCGGAACTGGGTGGCGGTGACTTCTCCGCGAAACTGACCGGGACCTACCTGGACACCTACGATTACCTGCCGTTCGTGGGCGCCGATCTGGTAGAAGCGGCCGGCAAGGTGGCGGAAGACCAGTGGGAAACCACCCTGGCGGTATTCTCCGAGTGGCGTACCAACCTGACCGTGAACTACGCCATGGACAACTGGGCCATCAGCTGGCAGACCCGCTACCAGTCTGAAGGGGAAGATCTCTTCGCTTCCGAGGACAACCTGGATAACATCGCGGACTCCGTGTTCTACCACGACCTCCAGGGTACCTACTTCGTTCAGGACAACACCGCTTTGACCTTTGGTGTTAAGAACCTGTTTGACGAGGAGGCTCCTTACCTCACCGGTAACCAGGACATGAACACCATTCCGGCGTCCTACGACACCGCTGGTCAGTACTGGTATGCCCGTGTGAGCGTTAAGTTCTAAATCGGCATTGATACTGAAAAGGCCAGCATGATGCTGGCCTTTTTTCTTTTTCTTTTTCTCTTTCTTGTCACTTTGGTGTCAGTTTTTTATTTTGGCTGAAGTGTTTTTCAAAAAAGCAGTGAGACAACAGTTATGGCGGTAGAGAGTTTGGCTCCGGTGCAGCAGTTACAGCGGGCGTGGTCGCAGTTCCAGAAAAAAAACTTCCAACAGGCACTGCAGTTAGTCGCGCCGCTTATTCAAGGTGGATTGAAGCACCCCGTTATTTTCTATATTCGGGCGGTATCATTGCGACATTTAGGTCGGTTTGAAGCGGCCGAAGTGGCGTTTAATGCTCTATTAACGACTTATCCAACCGCGGAACACTGGCGTGCCTACGCCGGACTCAAAGGAGACCTGGGCGACTATGAGGCGGCGGTGCACTGGATAAAAAAGGCAGTCGAGAAAGCGCCGGAACAGTTCGATAACCATTACAACCTCGGCCGTTACCAGCAAAAATCCGGGGCATTTCCTGAGGCTCGTGATGCCTACCAGAATGCACTGAAACTGAAGCCGACTCATGCCGGCGTACGCCTAGGGCTGGCACAGGTGCTGCTTGGTATGGGGGCTCTGCAGCCGGCAGAGCATTGTCTTGAGCAGGGGCTTAAACAGCATCCCGGGCAACTTGCCCTGCGTCACCAATGGGCGCTGTTGAAGTTGCGAAGGGGGGAGCACGTGGCTGCGCAACAGGCGTTGGATGCCTGCTTGTCCCTGCAGCCGGATAATCGCAACCTGCTGCTCTCCCGGGCCAGACTCTGGATCAGCCAGGGACGATTCGCTCAGGCTAACGAGCTGTATTTAAAGCTGATAAATAGCGATCCCTTGGATATTCACGCCCAGGATGGCTACCTGGATCTGGGTTGGATGCAGGGGGAGGCGGAATCGGCGTTCGCGCTCTACCGCCGCACGGTGGCGGCCAATCCCGCTCATCCCATCGCCCTCTCCTTTGCCAAACATCTTATTCGGTCCGGGCAATTGGACGAAGCAAATGCGGTGCTGATCGCCTATCAGCAGGCAGGTGGGCTGTCCCCGTCGGCCATTGCGATGCGGGTCCATGCGCTGAGGGAGTCAGGTGCGATTGATGCCGCACTGACGCTTGCGTTGACCCAGGATAGTGCCGACGAGGGGGTCTTGTGGGAGCGGGCGATAACCCTGATGTGCAAGGAGAATGGGGAAGGGGCCCTTGCCATTGCTAGAGAACTGTCGGAGGCGCGACCGCGCAGTCAAAAGATCCGAGCACTGCTCTTAGCCTGTCTGAAGGTCACCGGACGGATGGGGGAGTACCGTATTCTTTGTGACTATGACCGGGCCGTACGGGTCATCGATATATATGATGAGCAGGAACTTAAAAAAATAGCCGGTGAGCTAGAGGTCTTACCTCGTCCAAAAAATGCGCCTTTAGAGCAATCTCTTAGAGAAGGTTCGCAAACGCAGGGTGAATTATTTGATACCGAAAATCGTGTTATTGCTGCCGTAAAGAGAAAAATAGAAGCGTCCATTTCTGATTATTTAGCTACGAACAGTGCGGGGAGAAATCAGCCTGTTATTGGTGATAAATGTCATGAACATTATTTTACCGGCTCCTGGTCCGTCGCATTGACCGGGGGCGGACATCACGTCAGTCACTACCACAGTTCGGGGACAATAAGCGGTTGCCTTTATATCCAGGTGCCCCGCTGTACGGGCCGGCAGGGCCAGGGGTGGCTTAAGTTTGGCGAGCCGGCGTTGAGTCGCTGGTTGGATTTTGAACCGGATTACCTGGTGAAACCTAAGCCGGGACAGTTGGTCATTTTTCCCTCTTATCTGTGGCATGGGACCCTGCCCATTAGCGGCGATGAAAAAAGAGTCACCATTGCATTTGATGCACGTGTTTAAGAAAAAGGATTTGTATAACAGGCAAATGCTGTTGGCTGTAACTGGTGGGTTTTTCCGCAGTTAAAAGAAAGGCGGTTTGGAGGAGAAAAGTTGAAATTTATGTTGCGAAGTTTTCTTTTAAGTTGAAGCCGGCAGCAAGGTTGACACAAGTCACAACGCTGTGGAAAGATTCACGTGCATGTTCCCGGCTGCCAACAGCGGGGCATCAAAGGAATAACAATAGTACAAAACGGGACTGGCTCCAGTGCAACGCTGGAAAAACACAGTGGAAAGTGTTTGGAGCCGTGGACTCACAACAAGACTGGTTGGGAACTATGTCCGTGATGAAAAGAACCAAGCTCGCCTCAGCGGTACTCGGTGCAGCAGCACTGACTGTTAGTGGCATGGCTACAGCAGCAGACGCGCTGGCCACAATCCAAAACGCTGACAAGCAGATCCAACAGGATGCTGTGAAATCTCAGCAGAAGATCAACAAACTCTACGACCAGACTCAGGACATGCGTTTCGAGTATGGCCAAGTGGTCGCGGAAACTGAAACCCTTCAACACTACAACGACTATGTCGCCACTCTTGTTGCTGACCAGGAAGCCCGTATGGCCTCCCTGCAGTCGCAGATCGATGGCATCGAGCGTACCAAGCAGGGCGTCGTGCCCCTGATGGATCGCATGATCCAGTCTCTGGACCAGTTCGTTGCCCTGGACGTGCCCTTCAAAGCGGAAGAGCGTGAGGCCCGGGTTGAGCGCCTGAAGGAGATCATGGGTGACTCCGATGTATCGACTTCCGAAAAATACCGTCTGGTTTTGGATGCCTACCAAATCGAAAACGAATATGGCAACAAGATGGACGCGTACGAAGGCAAGCTGACCATCGACGGCAAAGAGCGCACCGTGGACTTCTTCCACTTGGGTCGCGTGGTTTTCCTGGCTCAGTCCCTGGATCAGAAAGACGCCTGGGAGTGGGATAACGACAGCCGCGAATGGAAAGCCCTGCCGGACTCCGACATGCGTTCCGTGTCTAATGCGATCAAGATGGCCCGCCGCCAGGCTGCGCCTGACCTGATCAAACTGCCTGTTAAAGCCGCGGAGAGTGCAGAATAATGAAAAAGCTCATCACTACTGCCGTTGTTGCAGCGGCCATGACCTTTTCCGCCGGGCCGATTGCGGCGGAACAATCAGCGTCCCAGACCCTGGACCAGCTGCTCAAGCAGATCCAGTCTGAGCGTCAATCCGAAGGGCGCCTGAACAGCAAGCGCGAAGCTGAGTTCCAGTCTGAGCGTGCCGACAAGCAAGCCCTGCTGAAAAAAGCCAAAGCCGAACTGGCGGCGGAAAAACAGCGTGGCGAAGACCTGCAGAACCGCTTCACCGCCAACGACCAGGAGATCGATCGTCTGAGCCATGACCTGGCCTCTGCGACCGGTGACCTGGGCGAGATGTTCGGTGTGGTTCGTCAGGTTTCCGGCGATATGTCCGGTCAGCTGTTTGCCTCCCTGGTGAGCGCGCAGCTTCCGGGCCGTGCGGAGTTCATGGCTGAGCTGGGCTCTGCCAAGGAGCTGCCGACCATCAAGGAGCTGGAAGAGCTGTGGTTCACTCTGCAAACTGAAGCCACCGAAGCCGGTAAGGTTGTCACTTTCACTGCCCCTGTAACCACTCCCGGTGGTGATGTGGCGGAGAAAGAGGTTACTCGTATCGGTAACTTCACCCTGGTCGCAGATGGTGAGTACCTGAACTACAACCCGGAAACCGGCACTATCCTGCAGCTGCCCAAGCAGCCGGAAGGTTTCAAGGTGAAGACCGTTGCTCAGTTCGAAAATGCTGCGTCCGGCGAGAGCGCGAACCTGTTCGTTGACCCCTCCCGCGGTGCCCTGCTGCAGGTTTACACCCAGAAAGCGACCCTGCAGGAGCAGTTTGAAGCCGGTGGCGTGGTCGGTAAGATCATCGCTGGTCTGCTGGTATTCGGCCTGGCCATCTCCATCTGGAAGATCATCAGCCTGACCATCGTATCCGGCAAGATCCGCAGCCAGGTGAAGAACATCGAGAACCCCGGTAACAACCCGCTGGGCAACATTCTCAAGACCTACCACGAAAGCAAGAACGTGGACGTTGAGACCCTGGAGCTGAAGCTGGACGAAGCCATCCTGAAGGAAACCCCCTCCATTGAGAGCGGTGTCAACATCATCAAGGTACTGGCGGCCATCGCTCCGATGCTGGGTCTGCTGGGTACCGTAACCGGTATGATCGCGACCTTCCAGGACATCACCCTGTTCGGTACTGGTGATCCGAAGATCATGGCTGGCGGTATCTCCATGGCGCTGGTAACCACCGTACTGGGTCTGGTTGCAGCCCTGCCGCTGTTGCTGATGCATGCCTTCGTTGCCGGTCGTGCTAAGTCCGTCGTCGATGTCATCGAAGAGCAAAGCGCTGGCATCATCGCCGCTCACGCTGAACAGCGAGGCAAGTAATTATGATTTACCTGGTAGAACTCTGGGAGTCTGTCAGGGACTTCATGGCCACCGGGGGCGATGTCCTCTGGTTGGTGGCGGGGGCATTGTTCCTGATGTGGGTACTGATGCTTGAGCGTTACTTCTTTGTCAACTTTGTCTTTCCGAAGATGCGCAAAGAGATCATCGCCAAGTGGGATGCTCGCACCGATACAACGTCCTGGTACGCCCATCGCATTCGTGAAGCATGGATCTCCCAGGCAAAAGAACAATTGAACGCACGCATGGGGTTGATCAATACCCTGGTTGCCATCTGCCCGATGCTGGGTCTGCTCGGTACCGTTACCGGCATGATCGCGGTGTTTGAAGTGATGGCCGTGCAAGGGACAGGGAACCCACGGCTGATGGCCGGCGGGATCTCAATGGCCACCATCCCGACCATGTCGGGGATGGTAGCGGCACTCTCTGGTGTTTTCTTCAGCACTCGGCTGAAGGCGAAACTCCAGATCAGCGCCGAGCAATTGACCGATAACCTGCCCCATCACTAAAGAGAGTTTTTTATGGCACGTAAGAAGCATTCCAGCGCGGCCGAAGAGGCCCAGGTCGATATGACCCCCATGCTGGACATCGTTTTCATCATGCTGATCTTCTTCATTGTGACCACGTCATTTGTGAAGGAGTCTGGTATTGAAGTTAACCGTCCAAAGGCTCAGCAGGCATCGAAGAAGCCATCCGCAAACATCTTCATTGCCATCAACGAGGCCGGTATCGTCTACATGGAGAAGCGTGAAGTCGATATCCAGCGGGTTCGTGCCAACGTAGAGCGTATGTTGGCTGAAGCCCCTGAAGCCCAGGTGATGATCCAGGCCGACCAAGCTGCCAAGCACGGCATCGTGGTGAAGGTGATGGATCAGGTGAAAGCGGCCGGTATCGATAAGATTTCGGTCTCAGCGGAGAGCGATTGATATGTTGAGAGCACTGTTAGCCCTGATAGTCGGTGCTGCGGTGACCTTCGCTTTGTTCTCTTTCATGGCGTTCTTGATCAGTGGCGGCGCCAAGCGCGCCGACACTGGCTTCAAAACCCCACCGATTGAGATCGTGATGGAACGTGAGGATGCCAAAGCGCAGAATCGCGACCGTCCCAAACCGAAGCCGCCGAAGCCGCCGCAAGAGCCGCCCAAGCCGGTAGAGATGCAGCCCGATACCAACGATATGTCGGATTCCGTTTCCGTTAACGTCCCCAGTGTTGACCTGGGTGGCCTGAACTCCGGCCTGGGTGATCCCAGCGGTGCGATGGCCCGAGACGGCGACGCAACCCCGATCGTTCGTATCGAACCGCGCTACCCGATTAAGGCTGCCCGTGATGGTAAAGAGGGTTACGTTATCCTCAGCTTCACCATCAACGAGCTGGGTGGTGTCGACGACGTCGAGGTGATTGAAGCCGAGCCCCGTCGACTCTTTGACCAGGAAGCCCGACGCGCCCTGCGCAAGTGGAAGTACAAGCCCAAGATTGTTGACGGCAAACCGGTAAAACAAACGGGTCAAACCGTTCGTCTGGACTTCTCTTTGGATAAGAGCAACGGCTAAGACAGGAGGTGAACATGAAAAGCAAGACCACACTACTGTCTGCGGTTCTGATGTCCGTACTTGGCACCGCACTGTACGCCCCGGCGTCCTATGCGGCTGAACAGTGCGAAATCGATACGCGTAAAACCCGTGTCGTGTCGGAACGTGTTGGCCGCAAGGTGCAAAGAGCCTATGAGCTGTACGCAGAAGATCAGGTCGATGCCGCCCTGGGCGAGCTGTTGGAGATTGACCCCAGCGGTGAGTTCGATAAGGCGTATGTCTCCCGAATGATCGGCTCACTGTACGCAGGTAAAGAGGGGCATGCGAAGACGGCCCTGAAACACCTGAAGATTGCAGTGGACATCGACCAGCTCGGTGGAACGGATCACGCCAACACCCTGCGTCTTCTGGGCGATCTCAACATCGCAGAGCGTAACTTTAACGAAGCGCTTAAGTACTATGAGCAGTGGATGAAGTTCTCCTGTCAGGAGGACACCAATGTCTACCTGCGCATGGCCAGCGCCAAGTTCGAGCTGAAAAAGTACCCGGAAACGCTATCCCTGGCCGATAAGGCCATCAAGCTGCAGACCAGCCCGAATAAGGGCCCCTACAGCCTGAAGATGGCGGCGTACTACGAGAGCAAGCAGTATCCCAAGGCAGCTAAGATCGCCGAAGATATTGCTCGTCTGTTCCCGCAGGAGCGTCGTCACTGGATCCAGTTGGCACAGATGTACATGTTGGCGGAAGACTATAAGAAGTCTCTCTACACCATGGATATCGCCTACCGAAAGGGTTACCTGGAGAGTGCCAGTGAGTTCAAGATGCTGGCCCAGCTCTACGCCCAGAACGAGATCCCCCATCGTAGCGCCCTGATTCAGGAGGAGTACCTGAAGAGTGGGCTGGTGGATAAGGATGAAAGCACGCTCTCTATGCTGGCTAACACCTACCACCAGGCGAAGGAGATCGACAAGGCCGTGGATTACTACGGTCAGGCTGCCGCCATCAACAACAGCAGTCGCTACTACATGCGACAGGCCGGTTTGTTGATGGAGCTGGAGCAGTTCGGTGCCGCTAAGACGGCAGTTCGCAAAGCGATGGATGGCGAAGGGCTCAAGGATCGGGGCGAAGCCCAGATGCTGCTGGCTCAGGCCCACTTCTATCTCGGCGAATACAAAGCCGCGCACCGGGCCGCCATCGCCGCGTCGAAAGACTCAGGTACGGCCAAAACCGCGAAAGGTTGGATCTCCTACATCAAGGAAACCGCCGATCGTAAGGGGGTGGCACTCTGAGTGCCACCCGATGAAAAAGGCCCCGCTTGTCGGGGCTTTTTTGATGGTAAAGGATGACAAAGATGAAACCCTTAATTGCCCTGTTCTGCACCTCGCTGCTGTTGGGGTGCAGTGACTCAGAGCCCGCCAGCAATCAGGAAAGCCCGGCGGATTTCGATGCGGTGGCGGAGGCCTACTTCGATGATTACATCGAGTTGAACCCCATCTACGGCACCTACGTCGGCCGCCCGCAATACAATGACCAGTTTGGCAACGACCTGACCGACGCCTACCTCAAGGCGCGGCATGAGATGAATCGGCAATACCTCGCCGAAGTGGCCACGTTGCCGGAGGGGGCGCTGAGTGAATCACAGCGCCTGAGCCGTGACGTGCTGCGCTATGAGCTGGAGATGGCCCTGGTGGATGAAACCTATCCCAGCCGTTTTTTGCCGATTAACCAGTTTTACAGCCCGGTGATCACTCTGGTGCAGCTCGGCAGTGGTGAGGGGGCGCAACCCTTCAATACGGTGGAGGACTACGATAACTTCATCAGCCGGATCCGAGGATTTATCCAGTGGTCCGAAAGCGCCATTGAGCGGATGGAGGAGGGCGCACGCTCCAAGGTGGTACTGCCGCGCGTTCTGGTGCAGCGGATCATTCCCCAGTTGGCAAGCCAGATTGAACAGCCCATGAGCGACAGCCCCTTCGCCAACCCCTTGGCGTCGCTGCCCAGTGATCTCTCAGAGGCTGAAACGGCGGCCCTGGCCGAGCGCTACATGGCGGTGCTTGAGCAGGAGCTGCGTCCGGCCCTGGTCAAACTGCATGACTACTTCAGCGAGACTTACCTCGGTAAGAGCCGGGCCAGCCACGGCTGGGGAGGCCTGCCCAACGGCGCTGCCTGGTATCAGCACCTGGCAAACTACCACACCACCACGGAGATGCCGGTCGCGGAGATCCACCGTCTGGGCCTCAAGGAGGTGGCACGGATCCGGGCCGAGATGGACCAGGTGCGAGATCAGGTGGGTTTCGAGGGCGATCTGAGTGCCTTTTTCGACTACCTGGGGAGCGATCCTCAGTTCTTTTTCGAGGATAAGCAGGCGTTGGTGGATGGCTACGAGGGCCTGAAGGCCCGTATCAACGGGGTACTGCCTGCCTATTTCGACGTGATGCCCGAGGCGGACTACGAAGTCCGTCCCGTGGAGCCGTTCCGAGAGCGCTCCGCCGCCGGGGCCAGCTACCAGGCACCCGCACCGGACGGATCCCGGCCCGGGGTGTTCTACATCAACACTTACAACCTCAAGGCACAGCCGAAATGGGGCATGACCACGCTCTCTTTGCATGAGGCGGCACCGGGTCACCATTTCCAGATCGCCCTCAAGCAGGAACTGGATGGCGTGCCGAGCTTCCAGAGATTCGGCGGTTACACCGCGTTCGAGGAGGGGTGGGCGCTTTACGCCGAGGTGCTTGGCATTGAGATGGGCCTGTTTAACGACCCCTACCAGTACTTTGGCAAGCTGTCAGATGAGATGCTTCGGGCGATGCGCCTGGTGGTGGATACCGGTTTGCACGCTCAGGGCTGGAGTCGGGAGCAGGCGATCCAGTACATGTTGGACAACAGCCCCATGGCCGAGTCGGACGTGATCGCGGAGGTGGAGCGTTACATGGCGATCCCCGGCCAGGCGCTCTCCTACAAGATTGGCCAGCTCACTATCATGGCGCTGCGCGATAAAGCCGAGCGCGCTCTGGGTGAGGGGTTTGATATCAAGGCGTTCCACAATCAGGTGTTGACCTCGGGCTCGCTACCGATGGCGGTACTTGAGGCGAAGATCAACCGCTGGATCGCCGCCCAGAGCTGATCTGCGCGACACCAGGTTAGCAACCCAGGGGTAATTGGGGGTTCCGACAGATCGGGAAGCATTCGCTTCCCGATTTTTTGTTTTTTGCCGGTTGTGCTTCGGCCCGCTTTACGGCAGGGACGGAGCGCTGGCGTATCTTCCGCCTCTAATCCTAGGGCGAACGGTAAAATGCTCTGTTTCGCCGCAATTGGGTATAACAAAGCTGCTCCAACAGACGAGCGACACTTGCCTCATAGGCGCAAAAAGCGTGATTAAGGTCACATTATTGGCAATTTGTGTCGGGTGGCTGTTAACAGGTAGGGCCAGTGAAAGATGCTGTCTTGTCCGGTTGATGCTGGTCGAGTGTGTTGTCGGCGTGGCGTTTGTGTCGAGTGTGTAACCTTCCCTTCGCTTAGTCCGTGTGTGCAGTCTCGTCATTATTACTGACATGCAACAAATGCATAATAAAATGACCATTGTGCATAATCCTTCGCTAACTCAGTATCTTCGTCGTAGCGCCAAAACAACATACGCGGATATTTTCGCGAAAATCAGGCGCATCCAATCACGATTAGAAATCTAGGAGGGAGTTAGGATGAAGTACCCATCGAGCATAGCCCGGGCCGTTAAGTTTGCATTGGCGGCGGGCTCAGTCGCATCCATCACCGCAGTGGCACCGGCCGTGGCACAGGACGCCGCCGCGGCCACCGGAAAGGTTGAACGGATCAACGTCACCGGCTCCCGAATCAAGCGCAGTGACATGGAGACCGCCAGTCCGGTCAATGTTATCGGTGCGGATCAGATCGCGGCTGGCTCCTACACCTCCGTCGAGCAGATCCTGCAGGAAACCACCGCCTCCGCCGGCGCGGCCACGGGCGCGGCAACCAACAACGGTGGCCGGGGTGCGGCCCGGGTTGACCTGCGCGGTATGGGTGAAGCCCGTACCCTGGTGCTGGTTAACGGCCGCCGTATGGTGGTCTCAGGTACCGGCGCCGATGCTTCCGTCGATCTCAATACCATCCCTGTCTCCATCATTGAGCGCATCGAGGTCTTGAAAGACGGCGCGTCCGCAGTCTACGGTTCCGACGCCATCGCCGGGGTGGTCAACATCATCACCAAGCGCGACTTCGAAGGGTTCCAGCTGGATGCCCAGGCGGGTATCTCCGACAAGGGCGACGGCGAAACTTATGAGATCAGTGCACTCTGGGGTACCAACTTTGATCGCGGTAACCTGACGGTTGGCGCCTCCTACGTTAACCGCGGCGATGTGTTCCAGGATGACCGTTTTTGGTCCAACTGTGGCCCTAATGGCAACTGTGGCGGCTGGAGCTCCACCATCGGTAGCGGTGTGATCGACTGGGGCAGTGGTGCCATGACGCCAGATGGTAATGGGGACTGGAAAGCGCAGGATGAGTTTTATAACTATGTTCCGGACTCCTACCTGAGCACCCCTCAGGAGCGTTTCGGCTTCAATGCAAACTTCAACTACGAGCTGAGCGACAACGTGGGCTTCTTCGCCGAGGGTTTGTACTCTCGACGGGACTCTAGCCAGCAGCTGGCCGCGGCACCGGTGACCGGGCTGTTCCTGGACACCGCCGAGCTGGAGCGACGCAGCGGTTATGTGGGCCCCTGGGGTAACGATGTGGATACCGTGGTGTACAAACGCCGTATGACCGATGCCGGCCCCCGGGGTTATGAGCAGACGGTGGATACCTACCGCGTGGTGGCAGGCTTCGAGGGCTTCCTGGATATCGGCCGCGGTCTTGACTGGGACATCTCCTACACCTTCGGCCGCAACGAAGCGGAGTCCTGGGCCAACAACCTGGCGATCAGAAACCGGGTTATTGACTCCATCTACGATAACGCCTTTGACTGGTTCTCCGGTGACCCCTTGAGCGATGCCATCCTGTCCGACGTGATGTACAACGACAAGTCCGACGGCGGCAACGAGATGCAGATCATCGCCGCTAACCTCACCGGTGAACTTTTTGATCTGCCCGCGGGCAGCGTGGCTTTTGCCGCCGGCGCCGAGCACCGCAAGGAGAAGGGCTGGTTCAACCCGGATCCGGTAACCCAGGCTGGTGACTCCTCGCAGTCGCAGCAGGATCCCACGGCAGGCAGCTACGACACCACTGCGGTGTACGCCGAGTTCTCCATCCCCCTGGTATCGGGCAAGCGCTTTGCCGAAGAGGTGACCGTGGAGGCGGCCGTACGCTGGTTTGATTACAGTACCTTCGGCTCAGACCTGACCTGGAAGGCAGGCTTGACCTGGCGAGTGAGCGACGAAGTGATGTTGCGTGGTGTGGCTTCTACCGCCTTCCGCGCTCCCAGCATCTCCGAGCTGTATGCCGGCAACGTGGGGTCGTTTGATTACCTCACAGATCCCTGCTCCGGCGTGAGTCACAGTGATGGCAGTGTCCTGGCACAGCAGTGCGCCAGCATCGGTTGGGGCGACAACACGCCGGTGGAGTATGAGCAGAAAGACGGCCAAATCGAGGTGATCTGGAACACCGATGGGGATCTGCAGCCTGAAGAGGCCGATACCTACACGGCGGGGATTGTTATCAGTCCTGCGGCCCTTGACGGTTTCTCCATGACCGTGGATTACTGGAAGTTCGAGGTAGAAAACGCCATCACCCGTATCGACCGTCAGGCCTACCTGAACGCCTGCTATTTCGAGGGTAACGGCGGCGCCTGTGACACCCTGGATATCACCCGTAACCAGATCACTGGCGAGATCATGGAGTTCTACGCACCCCTGGTGAACGCGGGCTACCAGGAAACTGACGGTGTCGATGTGAACTTCCAGTACAACTGGGTCTATGGCGGCCATGACTGGCGACTGAACTGGGATATCACCCGTCTGTTGACCTTCGAAGAGGATGGCATCGATTACACCGGTACCATCAGCGGCATGAACGGCGGCTACGCCGAATGGCGCCAGAACGTTCACCTCTCTGTTCGCGCGGATAAGTGGAGCTTCAACTACCAGATGCGCCACATCGGTGAGATGAGGGACCTGGGGACGCCGGAGTTCGAAGTGCCGTCGGCCTTCTACCACAACGTCTCCTATACCCGGAATTTCAACCGTGGTGTCGACTGGACCATCGGGATTAACAACCTGCTTGATGAGACGCCAAAGTACCACCCAAGCTACAGCGACGTTTACACCACGCCGGAAGTGTACGACGTGATGGGTCGCTACCTCTTTACCAAGATCAGCTACCGATTCTGATCTTTCTCCTGAATAAAAAGGCAGCATTCGCTGCCTTTTTTGTTGCGTTTTTTTTTGCCCTAAGCAGTGAACTCGCCCAGTAACAACAAATCAACATTCTGGTGCTGCATAACTTTGCGACAAATGCGCATCACAAGTTAATAACTCCCCAGCGATGCCATCTCACAAGTGAGCCATTTAACGGCAAGTTTACAATTATAACACAATAAAAACAATAACTTAGTTGACATAAACTTTGTATGCATAGAGTATCTGGATGTGAATGTCTTGTGGCATTCCGGTAGGGAAAAATAACGAAATGATGATGGCCTGTTGATGCTTACCCCGGGTTAGGCAGGCACTAAGGGAGAATATAACAATGGCTATGGAATCTTCTGTATCCAAAGCGGTACGCCAAGGATTGCTATTCAGTACCCTCGGAGCGATGGCTTTTGCCGGCGCCGGCACAGCGCTTGCGGAAGAGGGCGCGGATGTTGAACGTATTGAGGTGACAGGTTCGCGCATTAAACGTACGGACATGGAGGGAGCCTCTCCGGTTTCCGTTATCAGCGCTGAAGATATGCTGAACACTGGCGAGATGTCGGTTTCCGATATTTTGCGTCAAAGTAACCTCAACACTTTCGGTTCTTTCTCTGAGTCTTCCGGCAGCACTTGGCAGAGTCAGGCAAACGTTTCTCTGCGTGGTGCCGGTGCTGACCGTACCCTGGTCCTACTCAACGGCAAGCGTATGCCGGGCTCCCCCACCATGGGCGGTTCAGCCGTCAACCTTAATACCATTCCCACCGCCGCTGTTGAACGCATCGAAGTTCTGACCGATGGGGCTTCCGCTGTCTATGGTTCGGATGCTGTGGCCGGTGTGGTCAACATCATTCTGAAAAAGGGTTACGAAGGACTTGAGATGTCCATCACCGGCACAGATACCTATCAGCCGGGTGGGGAAGAGTGGAAAGCCAGCGTTGTTGGCGGTATTGCCAATGACAAGGGAAGCGCGACATTCTCCATTGAGCATCAAGACCGCGCCATTATCTACCAACGTGATCGTTGGTTCTCCAGCTCAACCAATGTGCTGGCTCCCAATTATGCCGATACAACGGGTGTATCTCTCTACGCTCGTAACTTCCTGGACATGACCACATTTGCCTTCAGTCCAATGGAAGCATGTAACAACGACAAAATGGTCGGCGGTGGCCACATCTACGATCTTGGCTTGGGCGATTACGCATGTGGTTACGACTACACCTCTGAAGCGGCCGACCACGCCTCCCGTCAATACACCGCGGGTTATTTCAATGGTGAGTATTACTTAAGCGATGAAATCGCCTTCAATACTCAGGTAATGATGGCGCGGAACGAGACTTTCGGGCGCTATGCTCCTGCCGCCGGCTGGTTCAATGTCGATGCGGGTCAAGTTGAGATTCAGAACTGGGTCGATGGCAATTTCCTCGGTACCAGCACCAACCAAAACGCTGGCCGCGTTTACTACCGCTTTACCGATGTAGGTACCCGTGACTCTACGACCATTGATTGGTCCACCGACATCCAGCTGTCTCTGACGGGGACCCACGATGCCTTTGACTGGGATTTCACCTACCACTACAACAAGCAGGAGAACAAAAACTTCGGGGAGGGTTACGTTCATCGCCCGACCGTTGAGGCCCTGGTTAAGTCCGGCGACTTTAAGTTCGGCTCCGAGGGTAACTCCGACGATGTGGTGGCTGCCATCAGTCACGATGTCCTGGCCCAGGACACTATGGATTTCCATAACGTGAGCTTTGGTACCAGCTTTGTTGCGGGCTCTCTGCCAGCTGGGGATATCGGCTGGTATGTTGGCGCTGAGTACTCCGAATACATCTATGAGGCTCAGGTCGACAAGGAGTCCGCCAACGGTGAAGTTATTGGTTCGTCTGGTAACGGTTCGGGCGGTGATCGTGATGTGTGGGCGGTGTTTGCTGAATCCTCGATTCCCTTGCTGGATTCTCTGGAACTGAACCTGGCTCTGCGCTACGACGATTATTCGGACTTTGGTAGCAACGTTGCACCCAAAGTCGCGCTGCGCTACCAGGTTATGGACGGCATGGTATTGCGTGGCTCCTGGGGTCAGGGTTTCCGCGCGCCGGCGCTGTCTGACCTGTACGCTGCGGACTCTTTCAGCGCTGATTACGCCACCGATTATCACTATTGTGAAGTGACGGGTGTTTCTCGTGAGGAGTGTGCACAGGGGCAGTACGACGTTACTCGGACCGCCAATGAAGACTTGGAAGCTGAAACCTCCGATTTCTACAACGTGGGCTGGATCTGGGACATCACCGACAAGTTGAGCACTAAGGTTGAGTACTACAACCTGAAGATTGATGACGTCATCACCTTCATCTCCCTCGACTCCATGT
The DNA here is from genome assembly GCF_039544205.1 of Ferrimonas gelatinilytica. Classification (NCBI taxonomy): domain Bacteria; kingdom Pseudomonadati; phylum Pseudomonadota; class Gammaproteobacteria; order Alteromonadales; family Ferrimonadaceae; genus Ferrimonas; species Ferrimonas gelatinilytica. Next base: position 72,240 of record NZ_BAABLF010000030.1, read on the forward strand.
TGGTCGAAGAGGCTAACCGTGGTTATGGCAACATCTCAAACGGTGGGCAGATCCTGCGCGCGGGTGATAACCCGGATGGCCGCATCCTTGAGGCAACTACGCCGCTGGTGAACGGCAATGGATTTGATACCGATGGTATCGATTTCAACATTGCTTATCGCGGGGCGGAAACCTCTGTCGGGGATTTCGGTACCAACTTCGATTTGACTTGGGTGTTGAACTACAACTCTCCCGAGTACTTTGATGGCCCGGTCAACGATATGGTTGGCCGTAATGGGCTGCCCGAGTATCGCTTCACCTGGACCGTTGACTGGCAGCGCGGTGACCACTATGCAGCCATTCAGACTCAGCACATCGATAGTCAGTATGAGAAGACAGACAACGAAACGTTCGAGTCTAGCGGTCACATCGCTTCTTATACTACTTACGACTTTACTTACACCTACAGCGGTCCGTGGAACGGAAGTATCACTGCAGCGGTTCGGAATATCACCGATGAAGATCCGCGCTTGGATAGCAACCTGACCTATGACTCCGCTCTGTACAGCTTGTACGGTCGCACTTACTTGTTGACCTACACCCAGAAGTTCTAAGTACTTCTAAATACTGTCAAAAAAGGGCCCTTCGGGGCCCTTTCTGTTTTTACTATTGCAGCTAGCTGCTCGTCCCGGGGTGATAGGTTCTCACTCATGTATTTGAGAATATGATCCAACACAGATGGGTTAGGCTTGCAGTAACGGGTAGAAGTGAAATCAGGAGAATGAAGGTGTCCCTATCCCAAAGAGTAATCGCCGCCTTGGCGACAGTGGCCCTTGGACTGACCGGTTGTAGTCTCACCGGTGAGAGTGCTCCATCGCCCTACGAGGGGCAATGGATCGTCAGCAGTGTCAATGGCGAGACTTTCATAGGGCCGCCAACGACACCCTATTTAACCATCGAGTCGGGACAGCTCAGCGCCGATCTAGGCTGCAATCGATTCAGCGGGTCGTGGCCGGAGCCGGGTGAGCCCTTTGGGCCCGTGATCAGCACCCGCAAAGGCTGCCCGGAACCGCTGGCCAGCGCGGAGCAGGCGCTTACCTCGGCGCTGGCCTCCGCCAACGGTTACCGGATCCATTACGACCGGCTGCAGATCCTCGCCGGCGAGCGGGTGGTGCTGGAGGGGTACCGGGCCGCGCCCCTGAGTCAGTGGCTACCGCTCAGCGGTGAATACTCGCTGACCTACCTCAAGGGGGTGGAAAGGATCCACGACCTGTTCGGGGGGCGTCCACCCTACCTGGAGCTGACTTTGGACCGCGCAAAGGCGGAGGGAAACTCCGGCTGTAACCAGTATTTCGCCGAGCCGGTAGCCGCGGGTCAGGCGTTGAGTCTCACCCCCGCGGGGATGACTCTGATGGCCTGTCAGCCGGCGCTGATGGAGCAGGAGCAGGCGTTGATGCGCCACTTTGCCGAGGCGAACCGAACTCTGTTAGAGGGGGAGCGGCTGCAGTGGTGGCGGGATGAAACCCTGTTGTTGGAGTTTGTCCGTAGCGGGGAAGAGTAGAGAGTATCCCGCTTGGGCCCGCCCCAGGCTATAGTTGAGGTTTCGCCGTAGTCGTGAGGCAGTTATGCAGTATGGCGGGTTCTGGTTACGGTTGTTGGCGGGGGTGATCGATACCTTACTGCTGATGGCCGTTTTGACGCCGGGCATCACCCTGGTGTTTGGTCAATCCCTGGCGCAATCGTCGCTGTTGGCCAAGGCCGTCAGCTACCTGCTGCCCGCCATCGCCGTGATCATCTTCTGGGTTCAGCGCTCAGCCACACCGGGTAAATCGTTACTTCGGCTGCGCATTGTCAATGCCGATGGTGGCGGTACACCCACTAAGCGCCAGCTGGTTGTCCGCTACCTGGGCTACTACATCGCCACCCTGCCGCTGTTTCTCGGCTTGTTCTGGATCGCCTGGGATCCCCGCAAGCAGGGCTGGCATGACAAACTCAGCCAGACCCTGGTCGTGCGGGATCCCCCCAATCGGCGCACCTAGATCGGAGTTCCTCGGCGGGAGTTCCTAGTTGCTAGAACCGCGGCTCCCGTCGCTAACTGCTCGTAACCTTCCGCTCATAGGAACTCGCGCCCAGGAACCAGGAACTCGAACCTAGAACCCGGATTCAGTGTCTCAGGGCCCGGCGTAGGATCTTTCCAACCGCCGTCTTGGGCAGGCTTTGCATCTGAACGAACTTGCGGGGGATCTTAAAGCCCGCCAGCTTTGTTCGGCAAAATGCCCGTAAAGCCGGTATGTCCATCTCCCCCTCGGTCACCAGGTAGGCCACCACCTTCTCGTCACTGTGGCGATCCGGTTCTCCCACCACCGCAGCCTCCAGCACCCCCGGGGCCTGAGTAAGCACATCTTCCACCTCATTGGGGTAGACGTTAAAGCCGGACACCAGGATCACGTCTTTCTTGCGGTCGACGATGGTGATGTAGCCGTCATCATTGATGGTGGCGATATCCCCGGTGCGCAGCCAGCCCTCCTGGTCGAGGACCGTGGCGGTCTCCTCCGGCATGTTCCAGTACCCTGCCATCACCTGGGGGCCGCGCAAACACAGCTCTCCCTCGTGGCGGGCGGTGGTGCCGTCGTCATTAATCAGTTTCACTTCAGTATCGATCAGTGCCGGCCCTATGGTGCCAAGGCGAACCTGGTCGATGGGGTTCAGGCACACCACCGGGGAGGCCTCGGAGAGACCGTACCCTTCGGCAATGAGGCATCCGGTGGTTTTGTGCCACACGTCGGCAGCCACCGAGGTCAGGGCGGTGCCACCGGAGATGGTTAACTTGAGGGCGCTGAAGTCCAGCTGCCGGAAGGCCTCCAATCGACATAAACCGACGAACAGGGTGTTGAGTCCGGCCATGCCGGTAAAGCGGAAGGGTTTGATCTGTTCCACGAAGCCCGGCAGGTCCCGCGGATTCGGGATCAACACGTTGAGGCTGCCCCGGGCGAAGAAGGTGATCAGGTTCACCGTAAAGGCATAGATATGGTAAAGGGGCAGGGGAACAATGAAGATCTCCTCTCCCTGGCGGCAGGTATCTCCCAGCCTAGCCAGGACCTGGCGCGCGTTGGCCAGCAGGTTGGCGTGGCTCAGCATGGCACCCTTGGCGACGCCGGTGGTTCCACCGGTGTACTGCAGCGCCGCGAGCTGGCTTGGCGCTATGGTGGGCGTCTGCAGGGGCAGCGATTCGGCCAGTGCCTGTTCCCAACACGCCATCAGACTCAGGGCGCCGTCGATGGCGTCGCTGGCCGGCTGTGGCTGGTGAAAGTCCTTCGCCGAGGTGGTCATCACATGGCGGATCTGGGTTTGGGACAGTGCCTTGGCCGCGGTGGCGGCGAGATCGCCATAGATCACCAGCGCCTTGGCACCGCTGTCCTGCCACTGGTGAGCCATCTCATCGGCGGTGTAAAGGGGACTGGTGTTGACGATCACCAATCCGGCACGCAGTGCGGCGTAAGCGGCAATAGGGAGCTGCATCAGGTTGGGCAGGCACAGGGCGATGCGATCGCCAGGCTCAAGCTCAGTGTGATGCTGAAAATAGGCGGCCAGGGCACCGCTGAACCGCTCGACCTCGGTGAAGGTGAGGGACTTACCCAGGGCGCTAAACGCGGGCTTATCCGCGAAGCGTGCACAGGTGTCGGTGATCATTGCCGCGAGATCGGTGGCGGAGGTGAGTTCAACGGGGTGGTCGTAAGCCATGGGGCGCTCACTGTCTGTTTCTGTTGTGTCCGCAAACCTTACGCCCGTGATCCTGGGGTGGCAACCTTGTGAGCCGGGTTCATCGCCCGAAAGCGTGATGGCGGCGAGGTTTCTCCCTCTTGCTGTCGGTCCGGCGGGGTGATTGCGATACACTTTTGACCGATTTTGGCGAACCGACCCTCCTGTTATCGCCCTCTTGTCAAAGGAAGTGCCCATTATGAGATCCGATCTGACCCTCTCCCGCCAGGCCAAACTGCAGCCGATCCAGACCATTGCCGAACAGGCGGGGATCCTGCCCGAAGAGTTGATCCCCTATGGTGAGCACAAGGCGAAGATCCGCTTCTCTTTGCTGGATCGACTGGCCGATGCGCCCCAGGGCAAGCTGGTGCTGGTGACTGCCATCACGCCGACTCCCCTGGGTGAGGGCAAGACGGTGACCACCATAGGTTTGGCCCAGGGGCTCAAGCGAGTGGGTCAGCGTGCCATGGCCTGCATCCGCCAACCCTCCATGGGTCCGGTATTCGGCGTCAAGGGGGGCGCTGCCGGTGGCGGCTACAGCCAGGTGGCACCGATGGAGGAGTTGAACCTGCACCTGACCGGTGATATCCACGCGGTTTCCGCAGCGCATAACCTGGCGGCGGCGGCCATCGATGCCCGGGCGTTCCACGAACAGAAACTGGGGGACGCCTTCGAGCCCAAAACTGGCCTGCCGAGACTGGATATCGACCCGGAACGGATCGTCTGGAACCGGGTGGTGGATATCAATGATCGCACTCTGCGTAAGATCACCATCGGCCACAACGCCCCGGGCTCCAGTGCCAATGGGTTGGAGCGGGAGAGTGGTTTCGATATTACTGCCGCCTCCGAACTGATGGCAATCCTGGCGTTGGCGAAGGATCTGGCCGATCTGCGCCGTCGTCTTGGCCGGGTGGTACTGGCCTACCGCCACAGCGGTGAGCCGGTCAGCGCCGAGGATATCGGGGTTGCCGGGGCGATGGCGGCGATCCTGCGTGACGCAGCCCAGCCGAACCTGATGCAGACCCTGGAGGGGGTGCCGACCCTGGTCCACGCAGGTCCCTTTGCCAACATCGCCCATGGTAACTCCTCCATCATCGCCGACCGTATGGCGTTGAGGCTGGCGGATGTGGTGGTGACCGAGGGGGGCTTCGGCTCCGACATGGGGTTTGAAAAAGCGTGCAACATCAAAGCCCGGGCCGCGGAACGTCATCCGGATGCTGCCGTGGTGGTGGCCACACTGCGTGGCCTCAAGGCCAACAGCGACAAGTACGATCTGCGTCCTGGCCAGCCTATGCCGGAAGCGATCTTTGCCCCGGACACGGCAGCGCTGGAAGCGGGTTTTGCCAACCTGGAGTGGCACATCAACAATGTTAAAGGGTACGGCATCCCGACGGTGGTGGCGATCAATCGCTTTCCGCAAGACACTGATGAGGAGCTTGAGTGGCTTGCTCGTCGGGTGCAGGCGCTGGGGGCGAGCGTGGCGATCTCCGATGCCTTCAGCCGGGGTGGTGCCGGCGCCGAGCAGCTGGCCGAGCGGGTGCTGCAGGCCCTGGGGCAGCCGGCGGAGTTTAAGTATCTTTATGACGTCGATGCGGATCTGACCACCAAGCTGACCACCTTGGCCCAGGCCGGTTATGGTGGCGAGGGGATAGCCCTGTCACAGAGCGCCGAGTCTGACCTGGCGTCCCTGACAACACTGGGCTTTGGTCACCTGCCGCTGTGTATGGCGAAGACCCCCGCCTCCATCAGCCATGACCCTGGACTCAAGGGGGCGCCCAGTGGCTTTACGGTGCCGGTTCGTGCTTTGCGGCTCTGTGCCGGCGCTGGCTTTATCTACGCGCTGACCGGCAACGTCATGACCATGCCGGGGCTGTCTGAGCGCCCGGCCTACCTCAACATCGACATCGATGATGAGGGTCAGATCATCGGCATCGACGAGTGACGCTTTCCTATCTCCTGCCTTAAACGACGCCCTAAACCTTGGGCGTCCTGCACGATCGCGGGGTCATTGGGGCCTCGCCGTTTGCACGTCGGCCCGATACCGTTGTTGCCAAACCTGAAAACCACTGACAACAACGTCACTGTGACTGCTCCGTTAGGCGAGAATGCCTCTCGCTCAAGGGCTTAGTTGGCACCTGCCTGAGCCAGAGTCTAGGCTGAGAAACGTCACTGTGAATCTCCGTCATTATTATGAGTGACCTGCTGTGGGACCCGGCATAATTCCGGTTCTTCGGCTCTGACGACAGGGCGTCAAGGTGCCAGTGGTCCCCGCCGTTACCGGGGTGGTGACGTCCGTGAGCGGTGCGATATCGAGCATTGAGCGCAGCGCGCTGTCATTGAAATAAAATTACCGGGGTTAAGTCCGGAAATGACAAATAACACAGTGGCATAGGTCAAAGTCAATCCGAATACTGTGACCGTAATCGAGTTATTTATCCATAGCTTATGGTTATAGTTGGGCGGCGGCAGGGAATGATCTGCCTTGCTGCACAAGCCATTCAATGACGTTGGCAGGCTGCCAACGTCACTACCGTGTTGAGTCGCGATAACGTCATGATAAAAATAGAAAAAGGTTTGGACATTCCCATCATTGGGCAACCCGATCCTAGTCTCGACGGTCACCGGAGCCCCCAGTTTGTCGGGGTCCTGGGTGAGGAACATAAGGGGATGAAGCCCTCCATGCTGGTTGAGGTGGGGGACTGGGTGAAGAAGGGCCAGGGACTCTTCCAGGACAAGAAGCGTCCCGGTGTGACCCACACCGCCCCCGCTGCCGGCCGTATCCATGCCATCCACCGGGGTGATCGGCGTGTGCTGCAATCGGTGGTTATTGCCGTAGAGGGTGATGACGCCATTCACTTCTCCCCCCCCAGCCAGCTGAACCGGGACTCAATTCAACATCTGCTGCAGGAGAGCGGTTTGTGGACCGCGCTGAGGACCCGTCCCTTCTCCCGGGTTCCCGAACCTGGCTCGGTCCCGGCTGGGATCTTCGTCAGTGTGATGGATACCGCGCCCCTGGCGGCGGATCCCCGTCTTATTATTGCGCCGGAGATGGCGGCATTTCGCTATGGCCTGGAACTGCTTACCCATCTGACAGACGGTGCTGTTTACCTTTGTCATGGTGGCGAAGGTCCAGTGCTGGAGTCGGCTATCGAGGGCGTCGAGTGCCACGGATTTTTCGGGCCACACCCCGCGGGCTTGGTCGGCACACATATCCACAAACTGCTGCCGGTGAGCCTGCAGCGGCAGGTGTGGCATATCGGCTACCAGGACGTGATTGCCGTCGGCAAGTTGTTCAAGACGGGTGAGCTATACACCGACAGGGTGATCGCCCTTACCGGCCCCCAGGTGGCGCGCCCACGACTGATCCACACCTGTTTGGGGGCCGACATCGCCTCCATTACCGAGGGTGAGTTGATCGAGGGCAATAACCGCGTCCTTTCCGGTTCCATCCTCTCCAGTCATCACGCCACCGGCCCGCACGGTTTCCTTGGCCGGTTCCATAACCAGGTTACGGTGCTCAAGGAGGGCTACAACCGTCGCAGCTTCGGCTGGATCGGCCAGGGCCGAAAACGCTTCTCCCTCTACCGTTCCATCACCACCCTGCTGTCACGTCCGAAAGCGTACGATATGACCACCGATTCCGGCGGGATCAATCGGCCGATCATGGCTTACGGACGCTTCGATGACCTCAGTCCGCTGGATCTCGAGCCGACCCTGCTGTTGCGGGATCTGGTGACCCGGGATACAGACGAGGCCCAACTGCTTGGGGCGTTGGAGCTGGATGAGGAAGATCTCGCCCTATTCACCTTTGCCTGCCCGGGCAAGTATGACTACGGCGCCGAACTGCGCGCCTGTCTGGATCTTATCGAGAAGGAGGGCTGAGGATGCTGTTTCGAACCCTGATGGCCGATCTCAAGGTCTTACTGCTGGCGGACGGTCAGCGCACCCGGGGCAGCGTTGCGGTCCGGGATCTGATGGATGTGAAGCGCAGCCAGTCGATGATCTGGCTCTGCCTGCTGCCCATCCTCTTCTTTGCCATGGTGATACAGGGCTGGCATGCCCACAACGCCCTGGCCGATGGCCTGGCTACGCCGGATGTCTGGCAACTTGCCCTGTTTAACGGGCTCACCGGCGGCCTGACCGTCGATTCCGGTTTCATCGCCTGGTTGTTTTATGGCGCCAGCTTTGTGTTCCCCATCTTCTTTGTCGCCTTCTTCGTCGGCCTGGTGTGGGACATGATCTTCTCCCGCCTGCGCAACGAGTCGGTACAGGAGGGGCACCTGGTGGTGGCTATCCTGTTTGCCCTGATGCTGCCGGTCACCATCCCCCTCTGGCTGGTGGCGATCGGCATGTCCTTTGCCGTGGTGGTGGGCAAGCAGATCTTTGGTGGCATGGGCTACAACCTGCTCAATCCCGCCTTGATCGGCCTGGCGTTTCTCACTTTCGCCTACCCGACGGTAATGAGCGGCGACGGGATCTACCTGGCGGTGGAGGGGGCCAAGTCGCCCATCACCCTGGAGGCGCTGAACAGCAAGGGGGCCTTTGAAGGGGTAACTTGGTACAGCGTGTTCTCGGACAGCCACTGGTGGGATGCCTTCCTGGGCCTGGATACTGGCGCCATCGGTGAAACCAGCACCCTGCTTATTATGCTGTGCGGTGGCCTGCTGCTGCTTTGCCGCCTGGCTGACTGGCGCATCGTGGCCGCAGTGCTGATCGGTATGATCGCCACTGCGACCCTGTTTAACCTGATCGGCGACGACAAGAACGTGCTCTACCAGATGCCCTGGACCTGGCACCTGGTTACCGGCGGCTTTGCCCTGGGGATGATGTTCCTAGCGACCGATCCCACCACCGCGCCCTATACCCGCACCGCAAAATGGGCCTATGGCCTGCTGATCGGTTTCATGGTGGTGATGATCCGTGTGGTGAACGCCGATCATATCGAAGGGATCATGCTGGCCATCCTCTTTGCCAACCTCTGGTCACCCCTGATGGACTATTTCGTCGCCCGCGCCAACATCAAACGGAGGCTCGCCCGTAATGCGGTATAACAAGGATTCAGTGCCGGGCACCTTCCTCTTCATCGCCTGCCTGTGCATTTTTTGCTCGCTGATGATCACCGGCACCGCCGCGGGTCTGAAGGAGCGCGCCAAAGCCAAAGAGCTGGCACGAATGAAACACTCGGTGTTGATGGCCGCCGGTTTCGGTGATCATCGCGGCGGGGATATTGACGGCCTGTTTGAACGCCGGATCCAGCCGCAGATCATCAATCTGGACAGAGGTGAGGTGAACGGCGAGATCGACCCCATGACGTTTGACCCCAACATGGCCGCGGCCAACCCTCAGACCTCAAGCAAACCGAAGAAGGACAGTGCTCGCATTGGCCGTCGGGCTGACCAGGGTCGTGCCTTCACGATTCTCGATGAGGCTGGCAACTTTGATGGCGTGGTGCTGCCGTTCCACGGCAAGGGACTGTGGTCAGTCATCTTCGGCTACATCGCCCTGGAGGAGGATCTCTCCACGATCCGGGGTCTCTACGTCTATGAGCATGGCGAAACCCCGGGGATCGGTGATTTTCTCGATGATCCCGCCTGGCAGAGTCAGTGGCAGGGTAAGCAGCTCTATAACGACAGTGGCAAAGTGGTGATCAGCGTGGTTCGTGGCGGTGCCAAACCCGGTGACCTCTACGGTGTCGACGGCATCAGTGGGGCCACCATGAGTGGTCGTGGTGTCGAGCGTGCGGTTCAGTTCTGGGTCGGTAATGAGGGCTTCGGACCCTACCTCCAGCAGCTGTCAGAGATGAACAAGGGATGAGGAAGATAAGATGAGTAGTCAAAACCCCTCCATGAATGAGGTACTGCGCACCCCGATCTTCGCCAACAACCCGGTGGCCATGCAGGTACTGGGGGTGTGTTCCGCCCTGGCGGTGACCAACTCCATGACCAACGCCGTGGTGATGACGGCGGCGGTGACCTTTGTACTGATCTTCTCCAACCTGATCATTTCGCTGATCCGCAAGGCGATCCCCAACAGTGTGCGGATCATCGCCCAGATGACGGTGATCGCCTCCCTGGTGATCGTGGTGGATATGGTGATGCAGGACTTGGCGCCGGAGATCGCGCGTCAGCTGTCGGTGTTCGTGGGTCTGATCATCACCAACTGCATCGTGATGGGCCGGGCGGAAGCGTTCGCCATGAAGAGCACCCCCTTGATGGCGGTGGTCGACGGTCTGGGTAACGCCCTGGGTTATGGCGTGATCCTCTGCTCCGTGGCGTTCGTCCGTGAGTTGCTCGGGGCCGGCACCCTGTTTGGTGTCGAGATCCTGCCGACCCAGGCGAATGACGGCTGGTACCTGGCCAACGAACTGTTCTTGCTGCCTCCCAGCGCCTTCTTCCTGATCGGTTTCATGATCTGGGGGATTAACGTGGTGCAGAAACGTAAGGGATAACCGATGGAATACTATCTGACCCTGTTTATTCAGGCTGTCTTTATCGACAACATGGCACTGGCCTTCTTCCTGGGGATGTGCACCTTTCTGGCGGTCTCCAAGAAGGTCTCCACCTCGCTGGGGCTGGGGGTCGCGGTCATCGTGGTGATGACCCTGGCGGTCCCGCTGAACCAGATTATCTATACCTACGTGCTCAAGCCGGGCGCTCTGGCTTGGGCCGGCTTCCCAGAGTTGGATCTCAGCTACCTGCAGTTGATCACCTTTATCGGGGTGATCGCCGCTATGGTGCAGATCCTTGAGATGGTACTGGATCGTTTCCTGCCGGCACTTTACAACGCGTTGGGGATCTTCCTACCGCTGCTGACGGTGAACTGCGCGATCTTTGGCGGCGTGATCTTCATGGCCAACCGCGATTACGGTTTGCTGGACTCGGTGGTGTTCGCTGCCGGCTCCGGCGTCGGCTGGGCCCTGGCGATTGCCCTGCTGGCGGGGATGCGTGAACGGATGAAGTTCCACAAGATCCCGGAAGGGCTACAGGGGATCGGCATCACCTTTATTACGACCGGGCTGATGGCGTTGGGCTTCATGTCCTTCTCCGGTATCACCCTGTAAAACGATAACAGCGTAAGGAAGAGTCGATGGAAATCATTATCGGCGTAGGCATGTTTACCCTCATCGTCAGCCTGCTGGTGGCGGTGATCCTGGTGGCCAAGAGCCAGCTGGTGCCCAGCGGTAACGTCACTATTGCCATCAACGAAGATCCGGCCAAGGGGTTCACCACGTCGCCGGGCGATAAACTGCTCGGGGCCCTGGCGGGTCATGGCGTATTTATCTCCTCCGCCTGTGGTGGCGGTGGAACCTGTGGCCAGTGTCGCTGTAAGGTCCATGAAGGGGGCGGCGATATCCTGCCCACCGAGCTGGACCACATCAGCAAGAAGGAAGCCCGTGAGGGGGTCCGACTGGCCTGCCAGGTGGCCGTGAAGCAGGATATGAAGATCGAGCTGGACGAGGAGGTGTTCGGGGTTAAGAAGTGGGAGTGCGAGGTGATCTCCAACGACAACCAGGCCACCTTCATCAAGGAGCTCAAGTTGAGGATCCCGGAGGGGGAGGAGGTCCCCTTCAAGGCCGGCGGTTACATCCAGATCGAGGCGCCGCCCCATAAGGTGAACTACAGCGATTTCGACATTCCTGCCGAGTACCGGGATGACTGGGAGAATTTCGGCCTGTTCGATCTCAAGTCTGAGGTGAACGAGGAGATCATTCGTGCCTACTCCATGGCCAGCTACCCCGAGGAGAAGGGGATCATCATGCTCAACGTGCGGATCGCCACCCCGCCGCCGGGGATGAAGGTGCCACCGGGGCAGATGTCCTCCTACATCTTCAACCTCAAAGCCGGCGACAAGGTGATTATCTCCGGTCCCTTCGGTGAGTTCTTCGCCAAAGAGACCGATGCCGAGATGGTGTTTGTCGGAGGTGGGGCAGGGATGGCGCCGATGCGCAGTCACATCTTCGACCAGCTCAAGCGACTCAAGTCCAAGCGCACCATGAGCTTCTGGTATGGCGCGCGCTCCAAGCGGGAGATCTTCTACCAGGAGGATTTCGATGGCCTGGCGGCGGAAAACGAGAACTTCCAGTGGCATGTGGCGCTGTCTGATCCCCAGCCCGAGGACAACTGGGAGGGATACACCGGCTTTATCCATACGGTGTTGCTGGAGAAGTACCTGAAGAACCACAAGGCGCCGGAAGATTGCGAGTTCTACATGTGTGGGCCGCCGATGATGAATGCGGCGGTGATCAACATGCTCAAGGATCTCGGCGTCGAGGATGAGAACATCCTGTTGGATGACTTCGGTGGTTGAGTCGGGGCACCCCCCCTGATAATCAGTAACGCGGCCTTAGGGCCGCGTTACTGCGTTTGGGCCCCTTGCTGAAATAGCGGCGCGGTGACAGTCCGACATTGCAGCCGGAGGGGAAGCCGGTATATCCCGGCTTTGAGCCTAAATAGCGGTTCCAAACTGTGTTGCACGCCGACTGACTCGGAGATTGCTGGGCACGGTGGGGAACGGCGTTGTTAGGAACTCGGATCTAGGGCCTAATTCCTAAGAGCCGGAGGCTCTTGGACTTATAAAGACGTGGAGCAGATCTAGGATCGGCTATCTAGTGAAGGAAATCCGCTGGAGTGGACGACTATCCCGATATTCTTAATGGCTATTAAAAACCACATTAATATCTTATTTTATCTTCCTATCGCATGGATGCACTGGAATCATCATGACAATTGAATTTTGGCATGCCCATCAGACTCGATCGCTGCGGGCACTTTGGGCGATGGAGGAGATGGGGATAAAGTTCAAGCTCCATAATCTGCCCTTTCCTCCCCGCGTTCTCTCCAGGGATTACCTGGCCCTCAATCCGTTAGGCACGGTACCTTTCCTTCGGGATGGGGCGACGACTCTGACGGAGTCCAGCGCCATGTTGTTGTACCTGGCTGAAAAGTATGACCAACATGATTTCTCTGTCACGAGGGACCATCCGGAGTATGGACACTACCTCAACTGGCTGTTCCACAGTGATGCCACCCTGACCTTCCCCCTGACGGTTGTCCTGCGCTACTCGCAATTTGAAGCGGAGGCACGTCGCATTCCTCAAGCCGTTGACGATTATAAAATTTGGTTTTTGGCCAGGCTGAAGCGAGTGAATCAACGGTTGGAACATCATGATTACCTGGTGGCCGATAAGTTCACCATTGCCGATATTGCCGTGGGTTATGCCCTGTTCTTGGCCGAGCGATTGGGCTTGGACAGGGAGTTTAAACCGCAAACACGTGCCTATTTAGAAATGTTGAAGCAGCGTGACGCGTTCAAGCGGAGCGTGGATATTGGCAAGGAAGTTGCCGCTTACCAGATCCACCCTGTGGAGCCCTGAACCGTCACTGCGCTGACGCCCCTTTCATGCGCCGCGTCGGCCAAGCTAATCACTTGTTGCCAGGCATAGCGCCAAATAGCGGGGGATTGTGCAGGTGCCAGGCGCTGAATAAACCGTTAGCGGATGGCGATAAAGCGAAGCTGTACAGCAGGCGCACCAGAGTGTGAAGAGAGGGGATGAGACTTGTCGTTAAGCCAGAGGGGCGTTACCCGGGGGGCGACTTATCTGTGATCTCTATGGCCACTCTAGGGCGCGCGGCCGACTCACGGGGCTTGAGTGCGAGGCTCTCAGTCAGGACGGTGACGGCTGTGACGGCGAAGGAAATCCAGCGACAGGGTGTTGAAGGCTTCGGCTCGCTCGACGTTACAAACATGGCCGCAGTCCTCAATGACACTGAGTCGGGCCCGGCGATGTCGCTGGGTCAGCGCCTTGACCGGCTTCAGGAACATGTGGTCATTCTCCCCCATGATGTAGAGGGTCGGGATCGGCAACTCCCGTTCGTTGTAGAAACGCATCAGGGGATTCACTTCGCCGGCGAGCCGGAACCAGCGCTTGAACTCCTTCTGACACAGCTTCTTGGCCTCACGGATAAAGAGGTTGCGGGAGGGGGCCTGGGCCCGTTGGGGCATGATGATGCGGGCAAACAGGCGATAGAGCCACATATAGGGCAGGATATCCTTAAGCAGGTGGCCGGTTTTGATCATCAGTTGGGAGAGCTTGTTCATCCGGGTGACGGCGCCTCCCAGCACCATGGATTGCACCCGCTGCGGCTGTAACTGGGCCAGGGTACGGATGATGATGGTGCCTAGGGAGATCCCAACGAAGTGGGCGCGCCGGATCTGGAGATGGTCAAGCAAGTGCACCACATCCTCCGTGACCGACTTGAAGCTGTACCTCCCCTCCATCAACCCCTCGAACATGGTTTGGCTGTTGCCGTGTCCGCGAAGATCCAGCAGAAGCAGGTTGTACTTCTCCCGATAGGCCCTGAGCTGTTTAAACCATATATTGGCGCTGCCACCGGCGCCGTGCACCAGTACCACCCAATCTCGGGGATCGGCATGTTGGTAGGTCTTATGATGCAGCAGGGCCTGGGCCATCTTGGATCTCTTCCTGAGTTAGACAGGGACAGTGTAAGGATCCGCAGCCATCTCGCAACCGCTAAGTCGCTGACGAAAAACGGATACATTTTGTTTACGCAGAACAGCGCCAGAGGGACCAATCTGACCTGCGACGGCGCTCCGGGTTCACCGGCGGGAACTGTGCTAAACTCCGCGCCCTTGATGCGTACCTGAACCAGGAAACCTCCCTTGAGTGACACCGCCCCCCAAGCCTTCGCGACGCTGCCGCTGAAACCTGAACTGCTCTCCAACCTGGAGACTCTGGGTTACCACACCATGACGCCGATCCAGCAGGCGGCACTGCCGCCCATTCTCGCCGGTGAGGATGTGGTCGGCCAGGCGAAAACCGGCTCCGGCAAGACGGCGGCGTTCGGACTGGGGCTGCTCAATCGCCTCAGGGTGGGTCGCTTCTGCGTGCAGTCGCTGATCCTCTGTCCGACTCGGGAGCTGGCGGACCAGGTGGCCAACGAACTTCGCCGCCTGGGACGTGGGATCCCCAACGTCAAGGTGCTCACCCTGTGCGGCGGCACGCCGCTCGGCCCCCAGGCGGCATCACTGGAGCATGGTGCCCATATCCTGGTTGGTACCCCGGGACGGGTGCAGGACCACCTGAGCCGAAAAACCCTGGATCTCAATACCCTGGAGTTGCTCGTGCTGGATGAGGCGGATCGCATGCTGGAGATGGGTTTCCAGAGCGAGCTGGACTACATCGTGGCCCGCACGCCCGCTGAGCGTCAGACCCTGCTGTTCAGCGCCACCTACCCGGATGAGATCCAGCAGGTGGCTGAGAGCTTCATGCACCAGCCCCGGATGGTTCAGGCCGCTGCCACCAAGCTTTCCGCCGACATCCATCAATACTTTTTTGAAGTGGCGGACAATGAAGCGCGGACTCCGGCTTTGCAGCGTCTGCTGCTGCAGTACCAGCCGGGATCCTGCGTGGTGTTTTGCAACACCAAGAAAGAGGTGAACAGCGTCGCCCGGTCACTGCAGGACTTTGGTTTTAGCGTGCTTGCCCTGCACGGGGACCTGGATCAGCGGGATCGGGATCAAACCCTGATCCGTTTCGCCAACGGTAGCGCCTCGGTGCTGGTGGCCACCGATGTGGCGGCCCGGGGGCTGGATATCGAGGCGCTGGACGCGGTGGTGAACTATCACATCGCCCACGACAGTGAGGTTCATGTCCACCGGGTCGGGCGGACTGGGCGAGCTGGCAGTCAGGGCCTGGCGCTGTCGCTGTTCAGCACCAAGGAGGCGGCCAAGGTGACCCGGCTTGAGGATTACCTGGGTCTGAGAATCGAAAGCACGCCACTGCCCAACGAGTCGGTATTGCAGAATGCGCCGATGCGTCCGGAGCTGCTCACCCTGGAGATCGACGGCGGTAAGAAGCAGAAGCTGCGACCGGGGGATATCGTCGGTGCCCTGACCCGTGATGGCAACCTTAAAGGGGATCAACTGGGGAAGATTCAGATCACCGATCAGCGCGCCTACGTGGCAGTGAAGCGCAGCGTGGTGAACCGGGCGCTGAAGATCCTGGCGCATGGCAAGATCAAGGGCCGCCAGTTCCGTGCTCGCCTGATGCTGGACTGAGCGAACTGACCTTTCCGGGCGCGCTGTGATCGCGTTTGCTCCGTCGCGCGGGGCCGCGAAAAGGCGACCCGTTATCGGAACGTCGCCCAACTGATTGTCGTTAAACAGGGGTGACCGAGCATCAGAAATGCCCCCACGCGGGACTTTCGATGCTGGGGCTCGATTGGCCCTGTCTTGGAGCTGAAGTCGTGATCTCTAAGTTGCCGCGTTGGGTTGAAGCCGGCGCTTTTTCCCTGGCCCTGCTGGCCGGCACCGTGAACGCGGTCGGTCTGCTCGGAGTTGAGCATCAGTCTCTCTCCCATCTCTCCGGGATTGCCACTCAACTCGGCAGTGGCCTGGTGACCAAGGCGCCGGGACTCTGGCATCTTGGCGGCATTATTCTCAGCTTCCTGGTCGGCTCGGCCCTCTCCGGGTGGCTGATCGGTCAGAGCTCGCTGCGGCTGGGGCGTCACTATGACACCCTGTTGTGGCTGGAAGCGACGCTGCTGATGATGGCGGCGCTGCTGCTTACCCATGGCGGACTCGGGGGGCACTACTTCGCCTCCGCCGCCTGTGGACTGCAAAATGCCCTAGTTACCACCTACAGCGGCGCCATCGTTCGCACCACCCACGTGACTGGCGTGATTACCGATCTTGGCTTGATGCTGGGCGGGCGCCTGCGGGGGGGCGATTTTGATCGGCGCAAGTTCTGGCTGTTGATCCTGATTGTGGCCGGGTTTATCGGTGGCGGCTTCCTTGGGGCACTGCTGTTCGCACGCTGGCAATTCCTCGCCTTGATCGGCCCCGCACTGGCCTGTAGCGCTCTGGCGCTCAGTTACCGTATCTACCGTGCCACAAAGGGGCAGGGCGCTTAGGCGCTCGGTTCAGGGGCCGGTGTGGTAAGCATCGGTTCCCCAGAGAGCGACGGTGCTTAACGCGTGTTTGTGGCTGCCTTCACTCTCCTTGGTGGAATAGGAGAGATAAAGCAGGGTCTGGTTCTTTTCATCGAAAATTCTCCTTACTTTCAAAGATTTGAACAGGACGCTCTTGGATTGCTTGAACACCTGCTCCCCCCGCTCACTGCGATCGATGCGCTCAATGTCGGCGGCGTGGATGGGGCCGGTCTGTCGGCAGGCGATGCTGGAGTTGGAGGGATCCGCCAATGACAGGTTGGCCTCTACCGAGGCGATATGGCAGGTCACACCGGGAATGAGCGGGTCGGCGAAGTCGCGGATCACCAAGTCTTTCAGAGTGAACCAGCCGAGGCTCACTTTGCCGGTATCCTTGCCGCAGCCAGCGAGCAGCAATGCGGCGAACAGTAGCAGCGTTTGGGATAAGCGTGTCCGGGCAGGGTACATGGTGACCTCCTAAGGTGTGCCCCGTGGCGAGAGGGCGAAGAGTAGCGAAAGCCGATGGACGACGATAGGGGAAACCTGCCTCGTAGCCGTTCACGTTCAGGCTTGGTAAAACAACCTGGGGTAATTGGCCCCACAAAGGGTATGGCTTTGCCAAACTGTTAGGGAGCCACAGAATCTGGGAGCGCACATGATCCACCTTAACTGTCACGGGGCGGCCGGAGAGGTGACCGGATCCCGCCATCTGCTCGAGTTCGACGGTCAGTCACTGCTGCTCGATTGCGGCATGCACCAGGGGCGGGAGATCACGCAACGTCTGCGTCGCGATGCGTTTGCCTTTCGGCCCAAATCCTTAACCGCAGTGGTGCTTTCCCATGCCCACCTCGATCACTCCGGGGCCCTGCCACTGCTGCTGCGCAAGGGGTACAAGGGCCCCATCTATTGCACGGCCCCCACCATCAACCTGCTGGCAGTGATGCTAAAGGATGCCTGTAACCTTTATCTGAGAGATCTGGAGCGCCACAACCTGTGGCGACGGAGAAAGGGGCAGGCGGAGCAGGCACCCGTGTACGACATGGAGGATGTCCTTGCGGTGCTGGAGGCGTGTGTGCCCCTGGAGTATGGAAAGGCAACCGCCATCCTGCCCGGGGTGACGCTGACGCTGTTGGACGCCGGCCATATCCTGGGCGCGTCCATGGTGTACCTGGAGTTCGACGGCACGCAGGGGCATAAGCGGCTGCTGTTCTCCGGCGATCTCGGTAATGATGAGTCCCCACTGATGCGCGATCCCGCCCCGGTACCGGAGGCGGATGTGGTGATGATGGAGAGCACTTACGGCGACCGCAACCACCGCAGCTATACCGATACCCTGCTGGAGCTGGAGCAGGTGCTCAACGCGGCCAAGGGCAGCGTGGTGCTGATCCCTGCCTTCGCCGTGGGGCGTACCCAGGAGCTGCTGTTTCAAATGGGCCGGTTCTACCACCAGGGCAAGCTGGCAAACTGGCATGTGGTGCTCGACAGCCCCATGGCGATCGAGGTGACGCAGATCTACGACCAGTGGCTGGAGCTGTTGGACCCGGCGGACAGGGCGGAGCTGGGGGCTGAGCAGAGCCTGACCCTGGAGCAGTTTCTGCCCAACCTGCACCTGACCGAAAATGCCCAGGACTCCATGGCGCTGAACGCCATCCGCTCCGGCCTTATCATCATCGCCGGCAGCGGGATGTGTAACGGCGGTCGCATTGTGCACCACTTTAAGCACCGTATCTGGCAGGAGAATACCCAAGTCCTCTTCATCGGCTTCCAGGCTCGGGGCACACTCGGGCGGTCGCTGGTGGAGGGTGAGAAGAAGATCAAACTGTTCGGCCAGCAATTTGCGGTCCGGGCGGGGATCCACACCCTGGGTGGCTTCTCCGCCCACGCGGATCAGCGCCAGCTGATGGCCTGGCTAGCGGCGGTTCCGGGTCGGCCCCGGGTTATCCTGGTGCATGGTGAGCCTGAAGCCCAAGCGACACTGGCGGAGAAGATCCGCAAGGATCTTAAACTGGGTGTCGAGGTACCGGTTCGAGGGGACCACTTAACCCTGTAAGCGGGTAGTCACACCGGTACAGTCACTGCCGCCTGAGTCGTGTTCCCGCGGTGGGATTTTGCTATCCTGCTGGCACGAATTTCCACTGGGCAGCAAGATGAAACATCAAATCGTTTCCGTTACCCCATTTCAGCAGAACTGTTCGCTGGTATGGTGTGAGCAAACCAACAAGGCCGCAGTGATCGACCCCGGCGGCGACATCGACAGGATCCTCGAAGCGGCGCAACAACAGGGTGTGACCATCGATCAGATCTGGCTTACCCATGGCCACATCGATCATGTGGGTGGCGCCACCGCACTGGCGGAGCAGACCGGCGTGGCGATCATTGGGCCGCACAAAGCGGACAATTTCTGGCTTGATTCCCTGGGTAACCAGTCGCAGATGTTCGGTTTCCCGATGCTGGCCAGTTTCACCCCGACCCGTTTCCTGGAGGAGGGAGACGTGCTGACCCTCGGTGAGGAGCAACTGGAGGTGCTGCATACCCCGGGTCATACGCCGGGCCACATCGTCCTGTTCCACCGGGGTGAGAAGCTGGCGTTCGTTGGTGATGTGCTCTTCCACGGCTCCATCGGCCGTACCGATTTCCCCCTCTCCAATCACGAAGATTTAATCCACTCCATTACCCAGAAGCTCTGGCCCCTGGGTGATGAGGTCGCCTTTGTGCCCGGACACGGCCCCGGTGCCACCTTTGGCGATGAACGTCGCTCCAACCCCTTTGTCGCAGACGCCGTACTGCAAGGTTAACGAACAATGAAAAAACAGATCTGTGCCCTGGCGATGCTGCTGGGCCCCTTGATGGCCCCCGCTTCGGCACTGGAATTGGGGCAGCCGCTGCCCTACCTGACCCTGGATGATCAGCATGGTGAGGCCCATACCGTGAGCGCCGAGCTGAACGCCCTGGTGTTCACCCGTGACAAGGCGGCGTCCGATGTCGCAACGGAAGCCTTGACGGGGGTGACGCCGGAGCAGTTGGCAGAGTCGGGCATCGTTTATGTGGCGGACATTAGCGCCATGCCGGCGATCATCACCAAGATGTTCGCCATGCCCAAGATGCGTAAGCAAAGCTTCCTGACCCTGCTGGACAACCAGGGGGCTGCGACCGCCAACTTCCCCGCCGAAGAGGGCAAGGTCAGCGTCATGCGCTTCGAAGCCGGTCAGTTTCAGGGCGTAGAGTACCTTGAGGACGGTGACGCGTTGCGGACCCGGCTGGGGCTCTAACCGGGCCTGCTACCTTGTTGGGAAAAAACGCCGAGCCTCGCTCGGCGTTTTTGCATTTATGGCCATTCATGACAAAGGAATCGAGCCGCACCGCTCCCGGCTGTGAGTCAGTACCTGCTCTGAACGGGCGGGGGAGGGAGTAGAGATAAAAAAACGCCCCGCTCAAAGAAACGGGGCGTTTTGATTTTAAGCAACGCTTACAGGCTGTAGCTGAAGGAGAGCATCATCATGTGCGCGTTGTAGTTGTGGTTGAGGTTACCCAGAGTGTAGAGCTTGACGGCGTCATTGCCAATATTGCCGATGTTGGCAAAGTCGCTGTCCTGGTAACGCTCGTAACGGTAATCCAGGCGCAGGCCGATCCGCTCGGTCACCGCGTAGTCACCGTAGAAGTTTACGCTGTGGCTGGTGGCAAAGTAATCACCGTATTCACCGGGGGTCACCACGGTGACGGTGGTCTCGCTTTCGGAGTCGGCGTAGAGGTAATCCAGACCCAGGGTCAGCTTGTCGTTCACCAGGCCACCGTAGGCCATGCCGGCACCCGCATTCAGGAAGCTGTCTTCGATCTGATCGAAGCTGCTGCCGGTGCTGAAGCGGTTGTTCTGCTCGGACTCAATCCACTGCTGACCAACGAAAGCGTGCAGGTTCAGATTGTCCGTCGCGCCCCAGTTCAGGTTCACATCGTAACCGTAGTCGTCGGCGTTGAGCAGGCCCACCAGGGTATCGCTGTAATCATCGTTGGCGTAGCGCAGGGTAGCATCGATGGCCAGACTGCTGAGCGGGGTGTAACCGATCTTCAGCTGGGCCTCGACGCGATCCCGATCCGCCAGGTTGTAGCGACGCAGCAGGGCGTTCTCCTCCTCGGAGGTGGCGCGGGCCGCCTCGAACTTGGAGCCGTCCCGGCTGCTATAGCCAGCCTTGAGGCCGAAGTCCCAATTGTCCAGGCTGGTGACGCGCAAGCGACCCCAGACACCCTGGTCTTCGGTGGTCTCCCGCTCCAGATCACTGCGCTCGACCTGCTTGTAGTCGTAGCCAGCGTCGAAGCGGTAACCCTGGGCGATGCGGTAGCTGGCTCCGATCTTGGCCGTATGACGAGTGCTGTCATAGCGGGCACGCTCAGAGATGTCGCCGGAGAGTGCGTCCACGGTGACGGTGTTACCGCCCAGAACCGAGGAGTTGTTGTCCCGATCGCTGTAGTCGTAGCTGGCGGTCAGGCGCAGCCCCCGGGTGGCTGTGGAGGCGATGCGGAAGTTGGCATCGGTGGTTTCCACCTCACCATCCAGTCCGTTGATGCCGCCGATCTGCACCTGGTTGTTGTTCTGGCTCATCTTGCCGCTGACGATGCGCCCGGCAAAGTGGGTCCGATCCAGCGCGTACTGGCCATTGGCCATGATGTGGTAGGACTCGTTGCTCGGGGCGTTGCTCATAGCCGCCTGATGGAAGCCAAAGTCGAACTGGTTCGGCAGGTTGTTATCGTACTGGGACGCGATGTAGGCGACGCCCGCGTGCCAACGTTGGCCGGTAAGCTTGGCCCCCGCTTCCCAACGATCCGTGGTGCTGTCGATGGGCGCAGCCAGGTTCACACCGCCACCGGAGTAGATGGAGGCGCGGCGGTTACCGGTTTTGTCTTCCCGCTGGAAGTTGGTGTAAGCGGTCCAGAAGTCCCCGCCCAGATCCAGGGCGAAGCCGTACTTCTCCCGCTTCACTTTCAGGTCGTGCTCGACATCGCTGCCGGTATCGACGAAGCGATCCCCCTCCAGAGCGAAGGGGCTCAGCGCACCATCCACATCCCAGTGAGTCTGGGTGCCGTAATTGAAGGCGAGATTAACCCAGTCCGCTTTGCCGCCGGAGAGGGTCAAAGAGCCGTTGTCACTGCCCAGCCGGTTGGCTTTCATGTCAGCGCGGTAGCCTTTGTC
Organism: Ferrimonas gelatinilytica; assembly: GCF_039544205.1. Lineage (NCBI taxonomy): Bacteria > Pseudomonadati > Pseudomonadota > Gammaproteobacteria > Alteromonadales > Ferrimonadaceae > Ferrimonas > Ferrimonas gelatinilytica. The sequence continues at coordinate 94,107 of NZ_BAABLF010000030.1, forward strand.
GCCACGGTAGCGAACGTCGGCATTGACCGCACCGGCAAAACCGTCGGTGTCACCCAGACGGTTGGCGGCGTGGTTGTCCTCGGCCTCAACGGCACCGACAGAAACGCCCACCTTGCCGCTGTAGCCGTTCACCGGCTCGCAGCGTTTACAGGCCCAGCGGGAGGTGTCGACACTTTCCAGGTTGGCTTGCGCCAGCCCGTAGTTGGCCATGGCCGCGCCGGAGAAGCTCGCCAGCGCCAGGGTGATAAGATTCAAACGTGTTTTCATCGATGTCCCTTCCTTAGCGCATCAGCTTGCTGCCATCGGCGTGGTTGGAACCATGCACCTGGTTGTGGCAGTTGAGGCAGCTTTGGCCGCCGGTGTGGATGGAGGTGCCATCGCGATCGGCGTTGTGGCCCTGGTGACATTCCAGGCACAGCTGCGGGGCGCGGCGATCCAGCATCCCTTCGTTGACGCTACCGTGCGGGTTGTGACAGCTGGCGCAGTTTTCCGTGACCGGCTGGTGCTCCCACAGGTAGGGGCCGCGTTTTTCGGCGTGACAGCTGTAGCAGGTGTCGTTGATGCTGAAACCGGTCAGGTCGGCTTCAGACATGGTGCCGTGGGGGTTGTGGCAGGAGCTGCAGGTCATCTCGCCCCACTGCATCGGATGGTGAGAACGTTTGTTCATGTCCATCTTCTGCTGGGTGTGGCAGCTGGTGCAGGTTTCCACTTCGGTGGTCTTGTCCAGGATAGGATCCTGGGCGACGTGCACCTGGTGACAGTCGGCACAGGCCACCTCTTCCAGGTTGTGGGTCGCGTTGTGCCAGGCCATCCGCTCCTCGTCCTGGTGGCAGGATAGACAGACGCTGTTCTGCTTTTCCGCGGACAGAGGGGTGTCACCCCCGAAGGTGATCATCGGTTCGTTCTTGTTACGGTGGTTGCCCTGCGGCCCGTGACAGGCTTCGCACTGCAGGCCGGCCATGGGGCTCTTGGACTGGTCCATACGGCCATGCACGCCGTCGAACAGTTCCATCACCTTATCGCTGCGGCGGTGACACATCAGGCAGCCATCGGCGCCCTGCTTGGAGTAGTTGCCTTCGGCAAATTTGGCGTCCAGCGCCGCTTCGTACTCCGCCTGGGGCATGGCGTGCCAGGTGGTCGCTTGAGCACCGGCGGTCAGCCCGAGGGCCAACAGGGTACTGCCAAGCAGGCTCGCCATCATCGTTTTCATACGCATAGTAATGCCTTATCTCTTCTTTGCTCTCGACGGGAGGGCCGAAGCCCTCCCGAGCGGGTTTAGAACTGCATCGCCTGGGCCGCGCCCTTGTTGAAGGTCACGGTGTGATCTTCCAGGGTCGGAGCGTGGCAGTAGAAGCAAGACTCGGTCTGGGCAGCGGCATCGGCTTCAACACGGTCACCGTTGATGACGGCACCGGCCCAGTCAACCATATGGTCTTCCAGGGTGATGCCACCGATGTCCTTGTCCAGCTCGCTGTGACAGGCGATACAGGTGGCCGCACGCGGGGTGCTGTAGAGCGCGCCAGTGTCGCCGGCGCCGGTGTTCAGTGCACCCTTCACCTTGAAAGAGTCCAGTTCAAAACCGGTGTGGCACTGGGCACAGTCGGAGATGATCCCCTCGCCGCCGTGGCGGACGTGCAGTTTCATCTCGATGGCCCCCTTGGTGGTCGGCGCGTAGGTGCCTTCCGGGGTGTGGCAGGAGGCACAGTCGCCCACTTTCACGTTGTCATTGAGCACGAAACCGGTGTGGTGGCTGCCGTTGTGCAGCTGGAAGCTGTCGGTGTGGCAGCCCAGGCAGTTGGCGTTGTCCAGGGTAGAGTGGCGCTGGGCAATCTCGTTACCTTCGGTGGCGACAAAGGCGGTGAACGCTTTGAGGGCCACTTTATCGGCGTCGTCGCTGCAGGCAACCAGCTCACCCATGTTGCCACAGACGCGCATCCCAACCAGGGTAAAGGCGGTGGCGGCGTCACCCTCACCGAAGGGAAGGACCTTGGTGGTGTGGGTCAGCTTACCGTCGACGATGGCCGCCGGGATCGCGTCACCAGTCAGGGCGGCAGAGTCTTTGCCGTAGTAGCCCAGTTGCGGGAAGTTCGGCCCAATATTGGAGACAAATTCCGCCATGTCGATGCTGTTGGCGATCTCGCCGGCGTCGATGGCGTTGCCTTTGTTGGCGAAGCTGACGGCCACGGTGACGCTGTTGTCTTCGTTGATGGTCGACTCGGCGCTGAAGGTGACGTCGTCGATGATCATGCTGATGGCATCGAAGTCTTTCATGTGGGCGTCGTAGGTGCCGATCACCACACCGGTGCCTTCGGCGGTGTGACAGGAAGCACACTGGCTGTTGTCACCCTGCTGCTTCATGTGGGCAGTGGGGATCGGGAAGCGGCGGCCGCTGCTGTCATCGATGCCATCGTTGTGGCAGACGGCGCAGCTTTCCACGGTGGGGACATTCATCCAGTTGCCCCACTCACCGAAGCCTTCCAGGTCTACGTGACAGGTGGAGCAGTCTTTGAAGGCCGGATCGAAGCCGGACATTACGTGCTTATCGTGCACGATCAGGGTCAGGTCGCGACTCTGGGTACCCGCATCGTCGTGACACATGGTGCAGGTCTGGTAGTCGTTGCCGCGGTCAAAGCGGTCGGAGCCGTCGCCGCGGTTGGTTTTGTGATAAACAGCGACATCGTCACTATGGCAGGCAACACAGGCTTCGCCATCAACGGTGTTGTGTGAGTAGCGGGCTTCGGAACCATCGGCGGCGAAGGTGGCGAAGGCCTCGGTGTAAGGCACCGTGGTTTTGCCATCAATCAAAGTACCTGGGTCGACAATCAGGCCGACCTTCTGGGTCAGAGCGTCGTTGACGTTGTCGCGGTTTTCGAAGGTGATCTGGTAGTAGCCGTTCTTCTCGTCGACGATCTCGTTTTGAGATTTGTTCAGGCTTTCCCAGCCTGCACGCTCACCGACACCACGCTCACCCACAGGGTGCAGCTGAGTACGGCGGGCAGTGAAGCCCTGGAGGCCAACGACGGACTCATCGTTTTCGTTGGTGGCCAGCACAGTGATGGTGGTGTTGGCGCCATGGTTGGCGACATCCACGACGTCCAGGTTGAGGGTATTGATCACCTCGGCGGGTTCACCGCCGGGGCGGCCCGGTTCGCCGGGCTTGCCATCATTACCGTCGTCACAGCCCGCCAGGCCGGTGGCCAGGACAGCTGCGATGGCGCTGAGGCGCCAGAGTTGTTTTTGGTTTGTCATCATCTATTCCCTGCAAAAGAATATGGGGCACGTTGTTATGCCGGACCTGTTGTGTTGTCCTCTGCCGGTAAAGTCAGGCAAGGGATCTGGTCAATGGGTTTTATAACAATTTCACACGAGTTAAACCGTGACTTGAGTCAGTGATTTATTGAGCTTTTTCAATGCTGTCACTGCTTTTTGATCTGGCTCCTTGGTGGCTGAAAAAAACTCACGCCGGACGCGAAGATTTGTGACCTGGCACGCAAATAAAAAGCGGCCCGAAGGCCGCTTTTACATTATTCAGACAGGAACAATTAGAAGCTGTGCTTCTGTTTGATGTAGTCGGCGTTGTGACAGGTCGCACAGGACTCACTGGCCAACGTTGCGTCATCGTAACTGCCGGCGACTACGCCACCCATGCTTTCGATGTGCGCTTTAGCAGAGTCGGCGCCATTGCCCAGATCGTAAGAGTCGGATACGTGGCAGGAGGCACAAACACCGGCGTGCGGGCTGCTCCAGGTGTCGTCCTTACGGTTCCAGCGCAGCGGAGTGTTACGAGCGTCAGCCAGAGTATAGCTGTCATTGTGACAGGCCTGGCAGTCGGCAGAGCTCAGCAGCTGTTGTACGTCGTCACGGCCGTGGGCCTTGCCGAAGGTGCCATGGACACGAACTGCCAGGCTGTTGTAATCGCCGGCCTCGTGACACTGGGCACAAGTGGCCAGGTCCGCATTGCGGTAGTGGTCACCTTTGTATCGAACCACCATGTCGTCGGAGTGACAGGCTTGGCAGTTTTCCATGTTGGCGGCGCTCTGGCGAGCGGTGCCTTCAGTGCCATCCAGGTTGAAGTACTGAGTTGATGCGGCGTTTTGGCTCACTACGCCACCACAGGTGCGTTCGCCGTCCAACTCGACCAGTTCGCTCAGCTCGCTGCTCTTGTTGCTGTAGCAGGCCTTGATGGAGGCGGTAACGGCGATGCTGGCACCGTTTTCGATGGCCGCGGTCAGGGCGGCATCGGTGACGGTCGCGGTGATGGTGCCATCGGTGTTCCAGGTGCGGGTCACGTCAGGACGGTACACCAGGAAGCCTTTCGGATGGGTCGGATCGATGGCGTTGACGAACAGGCTATTGCTGGTGACGTAGCGGTCATCAACCTGAACTTCACCCTGGCTCAGAGCCACGTTGAAGCTCAGCACGCCTTCGTTCAGGGCGAAGTCGCTGTAAGCCACCTCGATCAGCTTAGCTGCATCGTAGGCACGTTCACGGCTGTCGGTGTCATGGCCGGCAAAGTGGCGCAGTGCCCCACCGCGGTTGTTTCGATCAGGGTTGCCATAAGAGGGATCAGTATTGTGGCAACCAACGCAACCATAGTATTCATCGCCGACATGGTAGTCACCGTAATGGTAGTCACCGTGACAGTTTTGACAGCTGTTGGCATCAATGTCTGCGAACCAGTCCAGCGCGTGATGGGTCACCCCGGCCGGCAGGTTCTCAACATCGGTGGTGTAGTCTACGTGGCAGGCGTGACAGTTGGAGGCCTCTTGCGGATAGACCCCGTCTTCCTTGTTGAACTTGTGGAAGAATGCCGGGTTCGCGCCCTCTTTAGCGATAGTGGACTCAAATTTGGCCCATGCACGGCGGTCTGCGTGGGTCGCGCCAGTGTGGATCGCGTGTACCAGACCTTTGATGGAGCCGTTGTAGGTGAATTCTACTGCTTCTCCACCTTCCATCTGGCCAGTGCCGGCGTAGAGGGTGTAATCGGTGTGGCAGAAGGCACAACCATCGGCTGTGTTACCGTAGTTGCCATGGCGAATGTGCTCTTGATCGACGTGACAGCTGGTGCAGGTCTCACCAGCAATAACCACTTTCGGAGAAGGAACACCTTGCTGGTCGGTGGCCGGCTGCCAGTAGTAGGCTTCTACCGCTTTATTCGGCTGGTTGCCAGCGGCGTAGACCATCAGGTACAGCCCGTTAACGGCGTCGGCGTCGTAACCGTAAGGCTGATTTTGCACATTGATGATGTTTTCCGCAGTCAAGCGGTAGCGGCCGTCACCCAGGTACTCCAGGCACTGGCTCTCTTCCGGGCAATCGCGATTGGTGCGGAAGTTGTTGGTGCCTGCAACGAGGTCGCCCTTCATCTTGTTGGTGTAGGACAACCAGATCTCGCGATCCAGCTCTTGCTTGAAGATCTCCTCTGCCAGATCTTCTTGCAGTTCTCCCACGGTACCCATACGGCCGAAGGAAACCCGGATATGGCCACCGTGTGCCTCTTCGTTTTCCAGGCCATATACAGACACGCCACGCTTGTCGGTGACATCGAATTCGATAACCAGTGCGTCATTTTCGAAAGAGGCGTTGGTTACTTGAGTCTTGATACCCGTTGCATCGGTAATATTGATGCCGATCGGACCTGGTTCGCCGGGCTTACCGGGCTCACCGTCTTTGCCATCGCTGCCGCAACCGGCCAGGATGGCGGAAATGGCGGCCGCGGAGGCCAGCGCTTTCCAGTTTTTGTAGTTCTTGGTCATCTCTTTTCCCTGCAATTTGAAAAGATTTTTTAGGAACCCATTGAAGTCAGTGGGTTGGCACCGATTTTATGTAACCGTCGGGCACGACAACGTGATCCTGTTAACGCTTGCCCTTTGTGCACTTTGTTGTTTTGTTGTTACTCATCAATGGGCGGTTGCGGATTTGACGCCCGTTCTGGACAAAATGACTGATTAGACAGTGCACAGTGAGCGGGTCTTGCGAGGTTATGCTCAGGCTTTAGTTCGCTGGATCTCAAAAATTCCCAAAAATGTTACTTTTTTGCTCAAAAACAATTTCTTAAATGTTGGCTTGTGAGCTTTTGAGCAGAGTCACAAAATCGAAAGATTGTTGAGAACATCTTGAAACCCTGTCGAAAATTGAATCGGCCAACCAGGCGCCAGATGATCGTGCTGGTCTGAATTTATCGAGGCTGTTTGGGTATTCACAGGATGCCACAGGGCGTTCCTCCAGAGCCTTCCTGTGAGAGGTCCGTTTTAAATGCCCGTCAGGGCAGGCGTGGAATGAAACGGGGAGAGGTAATGCACTCTTCTGGCCATCAATTGAGCGATCCAGAAACCGGACATGACGCTTGAACACTGCTCGGGGGAAGCTACACCAGGCGTGGTATCTTGATCCCGTTTAACGCGTCTGAGCTTTCGCTAAAGAAAAAAGTAGGGGCCCCACTTGGGGCCCCTGTTCATGAACGCGGATGTTACTGGAGTCCGTGCACGGCGTCGTAACCCAGACTCTTGCCTGCGCTGTGGCAAACGGCGCAGGATTCATTGTTTCCTTCCGCCTCGTACTGACCCCTTGTGCCACCATAGACGCCGCCATTGCCGCGGAAGTGTGCCACGGCAGCCGGATTGGCGTCCTCGGTGACAGCGTGACAGGCAGCACAGGCCGCGACGGTGGGGGAGTACTCGATCAAGGCACCGGCCCCATCGCTGGCCAGGAAGGCCGGAACGGCGGTGAGGGCACCCAGATCGAGCTGTCCAGCTTCGTGGCAGGTGACGCAATTGGCCGGGCTGTTGGGATAGGTTATTGCCAGATCCGTGGTGCGGCGCTCGGAGCGTGTGCCCGCGTGGATCTGGTGAATCATCACCTTGAAGTCAAAGCCCCGTTCGAACGGCTTATTGGCGTGGGCCGAGCCCTCCGGGTTGTGGCAATTGACACAGCTGCCGTCGGTCAAGGTAACCGCGGTATTCGGTGTCCCTGCGTGGCAGGCACCGCAGGCACTGTTGGGTGGGTAAGTTTCATCCCCTCGGGTGCCCAGGTGTGCGCTGGAAAAGTCCGGCTGCTGGGCGTGACAGCTGACACAGCCCATCTCCATTGCCGCGACGCGGCGCATCACCACATCCGTTCCATCCGCGGAGAAGCTGGCCTGATTGCCGGCGACGATCGCTTTGGTGACTCGAACCTCGGTGCTGTCGCAGTCGACCGGCTGCAGAGACTCTGGGTCGATGCTGGCCACCGTGGAATCAGCGCAGACGAACAGCTTGCCGTACATAAAGCCCTCACCGGTAGTGGCCAGCAGGTCGTGCTCGACAGGGTCGATGCCGGTTACCGTGTAGGTGACCCCCGCTTCACCCACGACAGAGGTCACGGGGCTGCCTTCAGTGTTGGCGGTCGCCAGATCGAAGGCGATGCGGGAGCGGTTGCGACCGAAGTTGGCGCTGCCGGTCGTGGCCCGTGCATTGCCCAGGCTGTACTCAGTACCGTTGAAGGCCGCCGCGGAGACCCAGAAGGCGCTCACATTGGGGTCGGATTCCGGTGCGGTGCCGGTGGTCCAACTCAAGGTAAAGCTCAGGGTGCCGGCGACGGCATCGTAGGTGCCGTTACTGAGGGTGTAAGCATAAGCTTCCCGTGCATTGGCCGTGGCGTTGGTACGGGCAAGGTGGAAGATGGAGGAACCGGCGTCGTTGGCTTCGCCGTTGTACTCATCACCCGCGTGACAAGCACCGCAGTTGCCTTCTGCAAAGGGAGGGAAGCTCGGGCGATGGAATAGGTCTCTGGCGGTTCCTGCCCAATCCTCGGGGGCAAACTTCTCGTGGCAGCTCAGGCAGGCTTCCTGGCGATGGTAGTGCCAGTTCTCGGCCTGCAGGGGGGCGCCTTCTTCGCCGTCGAGGTGGCAGACTTTGCAGTCGTTGCCGTTGGCGGGGAAGGTGAGCTCACGGAAATCCTGGGGATTACCACCAAAGCCGATCATAAAGTACTCGGCCTTGTGGATCTGGTGCAGCATGGAACCAAAGTCGATGGTGGCACCGGTTTCCGGATCGCCGGAGTATGTGGTATGGCAAACGCTGCAGTTCTCAATTTCGAAGCGGGCTCCGCCGTGAAGGATCAGCGGGTGCGCACTGGCATTGTCGTAATCATTGCTGTGGCAACGCAGGCAGGATTGCTCCAACACCACCAGGTTGCGGGTCTCCTCCGGTGAGGCAGCCATGCCGGTGGCAGGCACAAAATCGTAGAAGGTGTTCACCAACGCCTCTTTCACATCACCGCGGACGCGGCGAAGCTCCATGGTGACCCTGTGTGTCAGGTCCGGGTTGTAGCTGGTGTCCAGCCCCTCAATGGCACTGTACTCCTCCAGTGGCATGGAGAAGGTGTAACGGTAGGTACCGTTACCGGTGGCTTCAACACAGTCGCTGCCACAACCGGTTTCAATGCCTGCCTGGATCTGGGTGCCCTTGTTGTCATCCCAACCCTCGGGCGGGACAACCTCACCGAGGTTAACTGTACCGGGTTCTACCAGGCGGTTGATGTAGCTGGTCCACTGCAGGGCTTTGGTGCCTTTCTGTGCGCTGACATCGTCATCCTCGGCAGGATCGGCTCCATCTCCAGGGAGTGGACGTGCCCGCTTCTGCAGGCTGGTCAGCTTGGCGATCCCCATGCCGATGCGATCTACAGAATCCGGTTGTTCCAGCCCGGTGATCGCAACGCCGTTGGCGTTGGTGAGAGTGAAGTCGACCGCGACCGTACCGGCCTCATCGATGCTGACCTCGGTGATGGTGGCGTTAAGCGACTTGGCATCATTGATGCCGATGTTCACCTCCCCTGGGGGGCCAGCCGGGCCATCGGCGCCGTCGTCGCCATCACTGCAGGCGACCAAAGCGAAGGAGGCAATCCCTGCCAGGAGCAGGGAGCGCCATGGTGAAAGTTGTGTGAGAGTCTTCATGGGACCGTCCTGCTGTTGTGAGTATGTTGCATTGGGCAAAGAAGTGTTCATGGTTACGTCCCCCTACTGCCCGCCGACCAGGCCGTGGAGTACGGCGATATCGTACTGACTGCCTGGGCCGTGACAGACGGCACAGGTTTCCAAGGGAGTGCCGAGATCACCGGGAATGGGCACGTAGTTGAAGGCCGCGCCATTCTGTTCCATGTGCTTCTGTGCTGTCGCGCCGCTGTGGCAGACGGAGCAGGTCGCCGCGGTGGCGGTGATGATGCTGCCGTCGTTGAGCGAGAGTGGCGGTATGCCATCGGCCAGGGGCAGGGCGAAGCTGTCTCCCATCTGTGACTGGATGTGGCACTGGCGACAGTCAGAGACCGGTGCGGGGTAAACCAACTCTTCGTAGCCCTCACGTTGCGCCGTGTGAATGGCGTGGATCATGTGGGAGAAGTTGGCACTGCTGGCAGCTACCGGGGCCGGTGCAGAAGCATCGGCGGTCATGTTGGCGTTGTGGCAGAGCTGGCACTGTTGGCTGAGATCATTGCGACTGCCGTGGAAGTTCAACTGTTGATCCCCATGGCAGCTGCCACAGGTCTCGTTGCTGACCACATCCCGACGGGCCATGCCATTGCCCACGGTGAAGAATTGGGTCCGACTGGCAATGGGCTGAGTGAGGGCTGTGGCGGTATCACAGGGGCTCAGTGCATCCCCACTGCGGCACACCCGTCCCTGGATCGCCACGGCACCACCTTCATCCATCTCGCTGCCCGGGGGGACAGTCAGTCCGGTCAGGGTGTAGCGATATTGACCATCGGCCACCACTGCTTCTGGGGTGATCTGCGTCAGGCGCAGGCTCGGCGCCGAGCGGGTGCTGTAATCGAAACTGGTTCCCCAGTTAGCGTAAAGACGCAGATCATTCAGGTACGGTAGTTGTTCCGGGCTGTCCAGCGGGGTGCCGGATACCGGGTCGCTCAAACTGACGACAACGGTGACGCTGCCTGCGGCTAAATCCGGCGTAATGCTGGTGACCTCGGCTTTGAAACGGGCCAGAGCCGCTTCTTTGTCCACCATCAGGTGGGTATCCCGGGTCCAGTCGGGGTTGTGGCAGGCTGCACAGTTACTGTTATCGCTCTGGGCTGGGTGACCCTGGCCTGCGACAAAGTCGATGTTGGTGTGACAGGCACCACACGCCTGTGCACTGGGGTTGAGTACCCAGTTATCGACATTGGCCAGGGGCTCACTTGGGTCTGGCGAGTTGTGGCAGCTTTCACAGTTGCTGAATTGGGCCAAGCCGCTCTGGGCATGAACCCGGTGGGCCAGCGAGTAGAAGATGTTGTCAGGATTGGAGATGCGATTCGCCGAGTGGCAGACCACGCAGGTGTTGGTTTCGGTGTAGTTGCCACGGTGAAATACGGTGCCCAAGTCACTGTGGCAGCTTTCACAGGAGTCTGTGGCGACCAGGTGACGGGTAAAGGCGGGCGCTCCCCCGTCAGGTTGGAAATCCACGGACTCGTTGATCACGGACAGCACCCTGGTATCCCCAGGCAAGGTATCGCCCCCGAGTTTCAACACCAGGCGCACAGGCAACTCGGCAGAGTAACTGACCTCTTCGCGATCATTGACGGTGAAGGCGCTGGTGTAGCGATAGGCGCCGTTGGCGTTATCTACCCACTCTCCGGGACAGTTTGCTGATGGCTGGCAGGTTTCGGAACCGAGGAATCGCCATTCGGTGCTGTTGCCGGCACCGGTAGCGCCGGCGGGAAGCAGTTGTGCTGCGAGCAGGGTGGCACTTTGCAGACCGATAACCCCCTCGCCGTCCTGGTTGGTGACGAAAAACGATAGGGTAAGGCGACCCTGTTCGGTGACCCCCCATTGCTCCAGGCTGGCATTAAGCTCGGTGACCTCCTGTGCCGGCGGCGGGGTCGGTGGTCCGGGCTCTCCCGGGCTACCATCCGAGCCGTTGTCGCCACAACCGGACAGCGCCAGAAGTGCCAGGGTCAGCGGGATCCATGACGATGTGTGTCCTTTAATCATTCGCTTCATTGTGTCTCTCCTGCCAGAGGGAACCGTGCGCGCTGTAACTCTGTGTTCAGAAGTCATGGCGGTAGCTCAAGCCGATTCTTGTGTCGCTGTAATCATGTGAAAAGTCGGGGAAGAACAGGACGTTGCCTATGCTGTCTGCGGACAGACCCGAGTAGAGGTAGTTGCTGTCTTCGTAGTCCTGCATCAGGAAGTCCAGCTGAACCGACGAGTGCTCGTTCACCCGGTACCGCACATAGGCATCGAGCGTGGTTCTCTCACTGCTGATATCGTCATAGCGGCCAATCACCCCTTGTTCCAGTTGAGTGAGGCCGTCGCTGTCAGCGTAGACGGCATCGAGTCCAAAGGTCAGCCCCGAGGACTCCTCCAGTCCGCTGTATTCAAATCCCAGCCCGACACTCTCGGCATCATCGTCCTGCAGCGCTTGCCACCGACTGCTGATGTTGCTGCCATTTTGCCGTGTCTTGGTTTTGTAATCGTTGTAGAACAGATAGAGGTGGTAGCTGTCCTGATACCAGGTCGCGTGGATGTCGTAGCCATAGCGCTGAACTTCATCCAGGCCGATGGCATCGGATTGGTAGTCCTGATCCTGACCGTCCAGGGTGAACTGGAAATTGAGCCGTTCCAGTGGCTGATACTGAACCATCAGCTTACCTTCGGTCTGGTCCCGGTCTGCCAGGTGGTATTGGCGCAGTGCTTCATCGTTATCGATGCCGTTCAGATCCAGGCTGTCGCTGAAGCCATTGGTGCGACGCTGATCCTCAGCCACTTCGAGCCAGACCTGAACCTTCTGCCACCGTTTCAGCCGAAGCTTGGCGTAGTACCTGTTGGTATCGGCGCTGTCTGCCTGTTGGTTTTCCCACTCATCCCGTTGGTAGCGGTAACCGAAGTCGGCGCTGATCCCACGGGCGAAACGGTAGCTGAATTTGAGGCCCGCCTGTTGCTCAGTTTTATCCGGGTAAAGCGCCAGTTCGGCGGGGCGAGTGATGCTGTCTGTGATCACCTGGGGGTAGAAGTAGAGGGGGTGTCGATAATCGCGATCCTGGTAGCCGTAGTCGGCGTGGAGGCTGGCCCTGTCGGTGAGTCGCACCCGGTAACGGAGGTCCGCATCCAGCTTATCGAGCTTGAGGTCGGCACTGTCAGTAGGTAGAGCCGGGGAGGGGCCGTTAATGGTGGCGGGGATCAGGTCGTCGTCCTGACGGTGGCGTCCCCAGACGACCTGACCACTGAACAGGTGCCGGTTGTTGGTCCAGGTAGCGCGGCCAAACACTTGGTCGGCATCGTTATCCGGTGCCACCGACTGTCGGCCCTCAAAGGCACTGCCGAAGGTGGCGGAGTAGGGGTTGTCCCACACCAGGGCTGCGGCGTCGTTGCGGTAGCGGCTGCCCTGATAACCGAATGCGACCTGCCATAGCCCTCCGGTGGCGTTGAGTCCGATCTGGTAGTTAGTGGTGTGGTCATCCACCCGTTCCGGCAGGGCGACGGAGTTGGTCAGCAGGCTGCTGCTGGCGCGTTTGTTGCCTCGCCGCTGCTGCTGCTCCAGATCCAGGTAGACCCGGATGTCATCAAAATGCTTGTCCAACGCCAGACCGAAATGGTCCCGTTCGACCTTGAGATCTTTCGGACCCAAGGCATCGTTGAGGTCGGTCATCATCGGCGTGGTGGCGCCACGAACCCAATCATCAGGCAGGGTGAAGCGATTGCTGTTTACGGCGAAGGGGGTATAGACGGTGGCATCCCAGCGAGCCATGGCGCGATAGCGCAGCGCGGCGCTGAAGTTCTTCGCCCGAGAGACGCTAGCGGCGAGTGAGGCGATGTCCAATCCGAGATCCTTGGCGCTGAGTATCCATCGGGTATCGTGTTCACCCCAGTGGTTAATATCGGCACCGAGTCGCATCGATAAACCGTCTTTGTCGGTACCCAAGGTGTTGGCGGAGTGGATATCATCGGTGTTCGTATCCACGACACCAATCTGGAAGTGGCCGGAACTTCCGCTCACCGGTTTGCAGTTTTTGCACTCCCAACCTTCCCACTTCACGTTGGCGGTGTTGGCCTTGTCCAATGAAAAGTCCAGGGCCAGCACGGATGGGGCGAGGGCGATGGTGAGGGCACTGACCAATTTTGGAAACTTCAGTTTCATAAGTGCGCTCCTATCGCTGCAGCAGTTTGCCTGAGGGGTGGTTGGAGCCGTGTACCATGTTGTGGCAGTTGAGGCAGCTGCGCCCCCCGCCAAAGGCATCCTGACCAGATTGGGACACCGGGGTGCCACTGTGAACGCCCGCATGGCAGCTTTGACAGAGCAGGGGCGTTCGTTGGGTCAACATCGCTTCATTGACACTGCCGTGCGGGTTGTGACAACTGCTGCAATCTTCGGCAACTGGGGCATGCTCCCAAAGGAAGGGACCCCGCTTGTCGGCGTGGCAGGCATAGCAGTTATCGTTGATGTTATGTTCGCTTAGCATGGCGGTGTTGAGCGTGCCGTGAGGATTGTGGCAGTCGGTGCAGTTCAGTTGGCCGGTGCGGATGGGGTGGCTGCTGCGCTGGTGGATCTGCGCCCGCTGCTGCTGGTGGCAGCTGAGACAGTTTTCATCGGCCGCATGTTTGTCGCGACTCGGATCCTGAGCAGCGTGAACATTGTGGCAGCTGCTGCAGGCCACCTCTTCAATATCGTGGGTACTGCCATGCCATGCCAGGCGGTCGTCACCCTTGTGGCAGCTTAAACAGACGCTGTTCTGAGCTGACGCACTGAGTTGGGAGCCTTTACCGAAGGTGATCATCGGCTCCTTACCACCACGGTTGTGGTTGCCCATGGGACCATGGCAGGCTTCGCACTGGAGTTGTCCGGAGGACATGGGGCTGGCCGGGTTTTCGGTGCGCCCGTGAACGCCTTCAAACAGTGCCATCACCGTTTCATTGCGGCGGTGGCACATCAGGCAGTTGTCGGCGCCTTTCGCAGAGTAGTTTCCCTGCTCAAACTTGCCTTTCAGGACGGCTTCATACTCCTCCTGGGGGAGATCTTCCCAGGCGGATGACGCATTGAAGGCCATGCATGACAACAGCATGGTCCCCAAAACGCCGAGGCGTTTCGTGCGGCTCACAACACTCATCATTTCCCAGCTTCCTTAGCTTTTTCTTTCTTATTACTCACGAGTGACTGGAAGAAAGCGTAGCAAAGAATTCTGAAGGCACACCCAAGGTGGGGTTAAAGAAAAATGGTTTATGGCAGAGGAGTAAACGAAGCAGTAAGTTGAGGAAATGAACAAGGTTCTAGAGAGAGGGGCAGAAGTGACGTAAACTTCATCATTGTGGGGGAAAGTTGAGGCTGGATCGCATTCTGTCAGAATGGTTCCCGCGGAATGTGAAAAGTGTGATTGTTATCATCAATTTAGTTGTTAAGCCTCCCTACAATACGGCAAAACTTTGGCACGCTTTGAGCGCAATGGGCTGAATGGCCCCCCGCGAGCTCATCGACAAAGCCTCATAAGCACAAAATGATGGAGAAGAATGATGAACTGGCGAGCGCTTTTCAAGCCCAGCACCAAATATTCAATCGCAGCCCTGCTGATCGTGGGTATCGTGATCGGCGTGATCGGGTATTTTGCAACCCAGCAAACCCTGCACGCAACCAGCACCGATGAGTTCTGTATGACTTGCCATAGCAATCACTCCCTCAAGGATGAAGTGCTGGCCTCCCCGCACGGCGGTAATGAATTTGGCATGGTAGTGCAGTGCCAGGATTGTCACCTGCCCCACGGCCCGGTGGATTACCTCGTCAAGAAGATCATCGTGTCCAAAGATCTCTACGGTTACCTGACCATCGACAACTTCAATACTCAGGAGTGGTTGGATGAAAACCGTAAAGAGCAGGCGGATCTGGCGCTGAAGTACTTCCATGACAATGACTCCGCCAACTGCCGTCACTGTCACTCTCGCATCGAAGAGAATCAGCCGGAAAGCATGAGCCGTATGGCCAAGACCATGCACAGCCGCAATGCTGCGAAGGATCCGGAAGAGCGTAAGACCTGTGTTGACTGCCACAAAGGCGTCGCACACCCCTATCCGAAAAACTGATTCGGAACGCCCTTCAATCTGAAAAGCCGGTCAGCATCGCTGACCGGCTTTTTTCGTGTGTGCGTGGCTCTCCTTTCGCCGCTGAACCCTGTCAAACAGTGCTAAATCTGCGTTTTACCCGGCGGGCGGTGCGCGGCCTAGGTTCAAGAGCCATGCGTTGTCTTTCGTTGCGTGATAGCAAAGTTGCGGATTTACGATCTGACGCAACTTTTTTTCATGAGAATCCCGTACACTTCACTACAAATGAGAGTGATTAGCATTTGGTGAGAGATGACCTTAGCGGAAATGCAGAATGGACAACGGGGACGGGTGGCAAAGTTCGTGGCCGCCGACCTGGAGTCCTTTACCCAGATGAAGCTGGTGGCCATGGGACTGGCACCGGGCTGCGAACTGCAGTTGGTGCGCCGTGCCCCCTTTGGGCGCTCGATCCAGATTAAGCTGGCGGGTGCCTCTGTCTGCGTTAATCATCAACTGGCGCAGCAGGTTCATATTGAGGTGACGTCATGAACCAGAGCGTCACGATCCTCTCCGTTGGCCTGCCCAACTCCGGTAAATCCACGCTCTTTAATGGTTTGACCAATGGTCGGGCCAAGGTCGGTAACTGGGCCGGGGTAACCGTTGCCCAGAGCGCCGGTTCCCTCATGTTGGATGAGTGTGCGGTTTCCCTGCTGGATCTGCCCGGGTTTTACGACCTGACGCCGGTTGCCGGTGGGCCGGAGGATGAACTGGTGTCCCAGCGTGCCCTGAGCGCGGGTGGTTACCAGGGAATATTAAATGTGGTTGATGCAACCCAACTGGAGCGTCATCTCTACCTGACCCTGCAGCTGCGGGAGCTCGGCGTGCCCATGGTGGTGGCCCTGAACAAATGGGACAGTGCCTGCGCCCAGGGGATGGGGGTTGACCTGAAAACCTTGGAGCAGCGACTGGGCTGCCCGGTGGTCGCTCTGTCTGCCCGGACGAAGCAGGGCATCGTTCAGGCCCGTGAAGCCCTTGAAAAGTTGCTGCGACTTGAATCACTGACACCGCTGGCACTGCCCTATGGCGAACCGGTGGCCCGTCGACTCCAGGGAGAGTCTCCCCATACGTTGGCCGAAGGGTTGAGCCAAGATAGCGAGCTGCTGATGGAGATCGCGGCGTGCCGACATCGCTGGATTGGCGAGATGCTGGCCGAGACTGGACAGCGCCTAAGTGAGGGGCCGAGCCTGACAGAGAGGCTGGATCGCTGGATCCTCCATCCTCTGGCTGGGGTGCCCATCTTCCTGCTGATGATGTACCTGACCTTTATGTTCGCCATCCATATGGGATCCGCGTTCATCGATTTCTTCGACATCATGGCCGGCGCCCTGTTCGTGGATGGTGCCGGCATGCTCTACTCCTCAATCGGCTTTCCGGACTGGCTGGTGGGATTGTTGGCCAATGGGGTGGGCATGGGGATCCAGACCGTGGCCACCTTCGTGCCTGTCGTGGCTTTTCTTTATTTCGCCCTCGGGATCCTGGAAACCTCCGGCTACCTGGCCCGCGCCGCCTTCGTGGTAGAGGGGCTGATGAACAAGCTGGGTCTACCGGGTAAGGCGTTTGTGCCACTTATCGTGGGCTTTGGTTGCAACGTGCCGGCGATCAGTGCCACCCGCACGCTGGAGCTCCGCCGGCAGCGGATCATGACCTCAATGATGGCCCCCTTTATGTCCTGCGGTGCCCGTTTGCCGGTGTATGCCCTGTTTGCGGCCGCGTTTTTCCAGAACAACGGTCAAAACCTGGTGTTCCTGCTCTACCTCATCGGGATTGTCGCGGCGATGCTGACCGGGCTGGTGTTGCGTTTCACCCTGCTGCCGGGGCGCAGTGGTAACGCGGTGATGGAGATGCCGGACTATGAATGCCCCTCTCTACGGATGCTGCTTTCGCGGACCTGGTTCCGGACCCGCCAGTTTGTTCTGGGTGCCGGTAAGGTGATCGTGGTGGTGGTGACCCTGCTGAGTTTCGTCAATACCCTGGGGGTGGACGGAACCATTGGTCATGATGACAGTGAGCAGTCGGTGCTGGCGGTCGCGGCCAAGGCGGTGACGCCCGTACTCTCCCCCATGGGGATTGAACAGGATAACTGGCCGGCGACGGTGGGGATCATCACTGGCCTGTTCGCCAAGGAGGCGGTGGTCGGCACCCTCAGCAGCCTATACGGCGCGGGTGAGGATGAGGCTACTGGGTGGGATCTCTGGGCGACCACCCAGGAAGCTCTGGCTACCATTCCGGATGCGTTGCTGGGCATCGACCCGGCGGATCCACTGGGTATGGTTGTCGGGGACCTGCACCAGGTGGACGCGGTGGGAGAGGCCCACGGCTTTGAAGCCAGCAGCCTGGGTAATCTGGCGGTGGGTTTTGGAAGCCAGGCAGCGGCGATGGCGTACCTGCTGTTTATTCTGCTCTATACCCCCTGCGCTGCGGTACTGGGTACCATTGCCAATGAAATTGGCGGACGCTGGGCGCTCTTCTCTGCCGGTTGGACACTGTCGTTGGCCTATGCCAGTGCCGTGGTCTATTACCAGTTGGCGACACGGGGGATGGCGGGACTGCCCTGGCTGGGACTGATGGCAGGCCTCTTCGCCCTGCTGCTTATCGTCATGCGTCGCGTCGGCAAGCAACACCCGGTGGGCGACATCCCGGTGAAGTGCAGTTATGGCCCCGCCAGAAGCAATTGCTGTGAGTAGCGAAAAAGCAGCCTTCGGGCTGCTTTTTCTGTTTGGTCGCTTCTCGTCAAAGCTGCCCAGTTCAGGAGCAAAAGTATGCGGATAGGGCGTCCTGAAGGTCAGGGAGGTGCCGCGCGTCCTTAAGGCTTGAGCAAGAACTGAGCAAGTGTGCGGGATCCTGCGCCACGACAGGCATAAGGAGCCCACAGCGGTTGCGGGTTTCCCTGACTTGTAGGAATATTACTCCCTTAATTTTGTAGTTTTCCCATCGGAGGATGCGCATGAGCCAGCCGGACACAGAAGTTCGTCCCAGCAACTTTATTCGCAACATCATTGACGGGGATCTGGCTTCCGGTAAACACACCAGTGTTCACACGCGGTTCCCGCCGGAACCGAATGGTTACTTGCACATCGGTCACGCCAAATCCATCTGCCTGAACTTTGGCATTGCCCAGGATTACCAGGGTAAGTGCAACCTGCGTTTCGATGACACCAATCCGGTCAAAGAGGATATGGAGTACGTCGAGTCGATTAAGCGGGATGTCCAGTGGTTGGGCTTCCACTGGGATGGCGAGATCTGCTACTCCTCGGATTATTTCGACAAGCTGTATGACTTCGCTGTTGAGCTGATCAACAAGGGGCTGGCCTACGTCGATGAACTGAGCCCGGATGAGATCCGGGAGTACCGTGGCACCCTCAAGGAACCGGGCAAAAACAGTCCCTACCGGGATCGTCCCGTGGCGGAAAACCTGGCCCTGTTCGAGAAGATGAAGCAGGGGGAGTTTGCCGAGGGTACCGCCTGCCTGCGGGCCAAGATCGACATGGCTTCCTCCTTTATCGTGATGCGGGATCCGGTGATCTACCGTATCAAGTTCGCGCATCACCACCAGACCGGGGATAAGTGGTGCATCTACCCGATGTACGACTTTACCCACTGCATCAGCGATGCCCTGGAGGGGATCACCCACTCCCTCTGTACGCTGGAGTTCCAGGATAATCGCCGTCTCTACGACTGGGTGCTGGACAACATCACCATCCCCTGCCACCCGCGTCAGTACGAGTTCAGCCGCCTGAATCTCGAGTACACCATGATGTCCAAGCGCAAGCTGCAGCAGCTGGTGGTTGACGGGCATGTTTCCGGTTGGGACGACCCCCGTATGCCCACCATCTCCGGACTGCGCCGGCGGGGTTACACTCCGGGTGCCGTGCGTGAGTTTTGTAAGCGGATCGGTGTCACCAAGATGGAGAACACCGTTGAGATGGGGATGCTGGAAGCCTGTATCCGGGATGATCTCAACCAGAATGCTCCCCGTGCCATGGCGGTGCTGGATCCGGTGAAGCTGGTGCTGGAAAACTACCCGGAGGAGAAGGTGGAGATGCTGCAAGCGCCGAACCACCCCTCCGACGAGTCGATGGGTACCCGCGAACTGCCCTTCTCCCGCGAGATCTTCATCGAAGCGGAGGACTTCCGCGAGGAAGCCAACAAGAAGTTCAAACGTCTGGTGCTGGGCAAGAAAGTCCGGCTGCGCAACGCCTACGTGGTGACGGCCAACCGGGTGGAGAAGGATGAGGCAGGCAAGGTGACCACCATCTACTGCAGCGTGGACCTGGATACCCTGGGGACGGATCCCGCCGATGGCGTTAAGCCCAAGGGCGTGATCCAGTGGGTCAGTGCTTCCCGCGCGGTGAAGGCGGAGATCCGGCTCTATGACCGTCTCTTCAACGTGCCCAACCCGAACGTTGGGGAGTTGGAAGAGACCCTGAACCCGGACTCCCTGACGGTGATCAAGGACGCGGTGGTCGAGCCTTCCCTGGCCAACGCCGAGCCGGAGAATGCTTACCAGTTTGAACGTACCGGTTACTTCTGTGCCGATGTGAAGGACTCCACCCCGGAGCACCCGGTGTTCAACCGCACCGTGGGCTTGAGGGATTCCTGGGCCAAGATTGCCGACTAACTGACTCGGATCTAACGAGAAACGGCCTCCTTCCGGAGGCCGTTTTTTTGTGTTCGGCGTTTTCGGTCTCCGAAGCGCTGTGTTGCGGCAGCGGAGGTTGAGCGGCGGACTGCGGGGAAACTTTGGTGTGGGGAGGGGGGCACAAAAAAACGGACGCTCACCGTCCGCTTTTGTCGTGTTCGACGCTTGTTTGGGCGGTCAGGTATTGTGATCGCACTCGTCGTTGGTGCAATGACCGTAGAGATAGAGGCTGTGGTTGGTCAGCTTGATGTTGTGCTTGAGGGCGATCTCTCTTTGCCGGGTTTCGATCAGTTCGTCACTGAACTCGATCACCTTACCGCAGTCTAGGCAGACCAGGTGGTCATGATGGTGCTGACTGGCCAGTTCGAACACCGCTTTACCACTTTCGAAGTGGTGGCGGGAGACGATGCCGGCATCGTCAAACTGGTTGAGCACACGGTAGACGGTCGCCAGGCCGATCTCTTCGCCGGACTCCAGCAGCAGCTTGTAGAGGTCTTCTGCGGAGATGTGCTGGTTGTTGGGGTTTTGCAGCAGCTCGAGGATTTTCACCCGTGGCAGGGTGACTTTCAATCCGGCTTTTTTTAGTGCCTGATTTTCGTCAGTCATGTCACTCTCTTTGATTCTTTCGGGTGGTCAAACCCAGGCAGATGCTCGCGCCATTATAGGGAGGATCGGGTCAACTTAAAACCATTAGCTAACTGCGGGTTTGATTCTATACACTAAGAATGACAAAGATTTAGTCAAAGTTTGGAAGGCACAGCGGGATGTATCAAAGGATAGTGATCTTAACCGGAGCCGGGATCTCAGCCGAGTCGGGAATGAAAACCTTTCGCGCCGAGGATGGCCTGTGGGAGAAACACCGGGTCGAGGATGTGGCGACCCCGGAGGGCTACTGGCGCAATCCCGAGCTCGTCAACGAGTTCTACAATGCCCGCTGGCGTCAGCTGCAGGCGGGTATAGAGCCCAACGAGGCTCACCGGGCCCTGGCTCGACTCGAGCAGGAGTTTGAGGGCGAGCTACTGCTGGTTACCCAGAACATCGACGATCTGCATGAGCGTGGTGGTAGCCGACGGGTGCTGCATATGCATGGGGAGCTGGTAAAGGCCCGCTGTCCCCGTACGCAACAGGTTTTTCCCCTGGTCCAGCCCTTTGGGCCTGATAACCTCTGCACCTGCTGTGAGCCGCCCCAGGTGATGCGACCTCATGTGGTCTGGTTCGGCGAGATGCCTTTTGGCCTGGACAGAATTTACGAAGCCCTGGAGCGTTGCGATCTCTTCCTCGCCATCGGCACCTCAGGCACCGTTTATCCCGCGGCGGGTTTTGTCGATCAGGCCAACCAGGCGGGCGCCGACAGCGTGGAGATCAACCTGGAGCCCTCGGAGGTGCACAGCCAGTTTCGCTCTCATCACCAGGGGCGAGCCGGTCAACGGGTCCCCGAGGTGGTCGAGACGATTCTGGCCGGCAAGCGGCTGGCCTAGCCGCAAGTTCAATCCTGAAACAGGGCGTCATCCGCCAGGACAGTGCGGATCGCCCCGGTCAGTTGCCGTAACTCTTCCGGCTTTATGATGTAGGGCGGCATGATGTAGACCAGCCTGCCAAACGGACGGATCCACACCCCGAGCTCGACGAAGCGGCGCTGGATCGGCTCCATCGCCACCGGCCTGTGGGTCTCCACCACGCCGATGGCCCCCATTACCCTTACCGCGGCCACGCTCTCGAATGCCTGGCAGGGGGCCAACTCCTCGCGCAGTTGCGCTTCGATGGCGCGGACCTGTTGCTGCCAATGCCCCTGTTGCAGCAGCCCAAGGCTGGCATTGGCGACGGCGCAGGCCAGGGGGTTGGCCATGAAAGTGGGGCCATGCATGAACACCCCGGCTTCGCTGTTGCATACCCCGTCGGCAATAACCTCTGTGGCAAGGGTGGCGGCCAGGGTCATGGTACCGCCGGTCAGCGCTTTACCGACGCAGAGGATATCCGGCACCACATCGGCATACTCATAGGCAAACAGTTCGCCCGTGCGGCCAAACCCGGTGGCGATCTCATCGAAGATCAGCACAATCCCATGCGCATCGCAGTGGTGCCTCAGGGCCCTCAGGTAGGCGGCCCCATAAAAGCGCATGCCGCCGGCCCCCTGAACCAGTGGCTCCAGGATCACGGCGGCGGTCTCCTCGCCCCATTGGGCCATCCCCTGCTCCAGGGCTGCCGCGTCCGCCTCGTGCAGTGGGCTATCCAATGGTGTCAGGGGGCGGGGCAGGAAGTGGGCCTTGGGCAGAATATCCCGAAACAGGCCGTGCATGCCGTTGACCGGATCGCAGACGCTCATGGCAGCGAAAGTGTCGCCGTGGTAGCCCCCCCGTAGCGTCATGATGCGGGTTTTGTGACAGGTCCCGATCCCCTGCTGGTACTGCAACGCCATCTTCAGGGCCACCTCCACTGAAACGGATCCCGAGTCCGCCAGGAAGAGTTTATTCAGTGCCGGCGCGGTCATCGCCAGCAGCTTTTTCCCCAGCTCGGTGGCGGGCGCGTGGGTCAGGCCGCCAAACATCACGTGACTCATCCGGTCGATCTGCGCCTTGGCGGCCTCCGAGAGGGCGGGATGCTGGTAGCCGTGAATGGTGCTCCACCAGCTGCTCATGCCATCGACCAGGCGCTGTCCGTCTTCCAGCTCGATATGAACCCCCTCTGCCCGGGCAACGGGGTAGCAGGGCAGGGGGACGGTGGTGGAGGTGTAGGGGTGCCAGAGGTGGTCGCGGTCAAACTGCAGATCCGTCTTCATTGCTCAATATTTATCCGTTAGTCAATCTTGGTTTCTGGTCGGCGTTGACAGTGTAAGGGCCGTGAGTAAGCTAGCCAATAGCTTTTCCAAGGAACGATACCCCCAAATGAATATGGAACCGACCCCTTTGCGTCATGACTGGCAACTGCCGGAGATCCAGGCGCTGTTTGCGAAGCCTTTCAATGATCTCCTGTTCGAAGCGCAGACGGTGCATCGTCAGCACTTTGCGCCGAACCAGGTGCAGATCTCCCGCCTCCTGTCGATCAAGACCGGTGCCTGTCCGGAGGACTGCAAGTATTGCCCGCAAAGCGCTCGCTACCACACCGGCCTGGAAACGGAGCAGCTGCTTGAGGTGGAGAAGGTGCTGACTGAAGCCCGTGCCGCCAAGGCCGCCGGGGCCAGCCGGTTCTGCATGGGTGCCGCCTGGCGTCATCCCCGGGAGCGCGACATGCCTTACGTTCTCAAGATGGTACGCGAGGTTAAGGCGATGGGGATGGAGACCTGCATGACCCTGGGGATGCTCAGCGCTGAGCAGGCCCAGGCACTGGCCGAGGCGGGACTGGATTATTACAACCACAACCTGGATACCTCGCCGGACTTCTACGGTGAGATCATCTCCACCCGCAACTACCAGGATCGCCTGGATACCCTGGCGCAGGTGCGCCAGGCGGGGATGAAGGTGTGCTCCGGCGGGATCCTAGGAATGGGCGAGCAACCCAAGGACAGGGCCGAGCTGTTGCGCCAGCTGGCGAACATGGAGGCCCACCCGGAGAGCGTACCGATCAACATGCTGGTGAAAGTGCCGGGAACGCCGATGGCGGGTCAACCGGATCTGGATCCGCTGGAGTTTGTCCGGGCCATCGCGGTGGCCCGGATCCTGATGCCCAAATCCCATGTCCGTCTCTCGGCCGGCCGGGAAAACATGACCGACGAGTTGCAGGCGCTCTGCTTCTTCGCCGGCGCCAACTCCATCTTCTACGGGTGCAAACTCCTGACCACCGCCAACCCGAGGGAGAACGACGACATGCGCCTGTTCGAACGACTGGGGATCGTCCCGGAAGGGGCGGCACCGACTCATCTGGAAGATCTTCAGCCCGCCCCGGCCGCCTCCGACGCGCTCTTCTATGACGCCGCTCAGTGAACCCTGGCAATCCCGGGCCGAGGGGGTGATCCAAGAACGCCAGGCGCAGGATCTGCTGCGCCGGCGTCGTTGTGTTGAGTTCACCTCTCCCCGGACCCTGATCTGTGACGGGCGAACCTACCTGCAGTTCGCCAGCAATGACTACCTGGGCCTGGCCTTTGACGATGGGGAGCTTACCTCCCTGAGTCCGGAGCGGACCGAGTCCGCCCGGCGTCGCGGCGCAGGAGGCTCGGCCCTCATCTGTGGCTATCAGCCGGCGCATCAGCGCCTGGAGCAGGCACTGTGTGAAGCGACCGGGTTTGAAGCGGCACTGTTGTTCAGCTCCGGCTTTGCCGCCAATGCCGCCCCGTTTGCCCTCTGCCGCGCAGGTGATCGGATCCTGGCGGACAAGCTGGTGCACGCCAGCGTTGTTGATGGTGCCCAGGCCTCTGAGGCCAGCCTGCGCCGCTTTCCCCATAACGACATGGCGACTCTCACCCGTTGGCTGGAGGCCTCGGACTCTCCCACCATGGTGGTTTCCGAGTCGGTGTTCTCGATGGATGGCGACCAGGCTCCCATGGCGGATCTGGTGGCGCTGTGCCGCCGCCACGGAGCCCTGAGCTGGCTCGACGACGCCCATGGTTTTGGGGTGATCGGCAAGCATGGCCTGGGGGCCAGTGAGCTGGCCCGGCCGGACCTGCTTACGATCACCTTCGGTAAAGCCCTGGGGGCCAGCGGCGCGGCGCTGCTGGGCAGCCGGGGGCTGATTGAGGCGATTCTGCAGTCGGCCCGCCACTACATCTTCTCCACCGCGATGCCGGTGGACCTGGCCGACCATCTGGTATTCCAGTTGAAAAGGGCAGCGCAGCCGGGACCCCGTCAGCATCTTGCGGATCTGATCGCCCACTTTCGTCGTGGCGCCCGGGCACAGGGGTGGAGTTTGCTGGACTCTGAAACGCCGATCCAGCCCCTGGTCCTGGGTGGCAGTGACGCGGCCCTGGCGCTCTCGGCGGCACTGGAAGCCGAGGGGATCTGGTGCCCGGCGATACGGCCACCCACCGTACCCCGGGGCCAGGCGAGGCTGCGCATCGTGTTCAATGCCGGTCACCGGGCTGAGGATGTGGATAGGCTGCTGACCGCACTGGCGGTTTTGGGGTCAAAACCATGACCCGGCCACTGAATAGCGAGGCGGTGGCGGCCTGCTTTGGCCGCGCCGCCCAAAGTTACGATGGACAGGCGCAGTTGCAGCAGTGGGTCGCGGATCGTCTGCTGGCGGGGATCACGCCGGCCGAGATGTGGCTGGATATTGGCGCCGGCACCGGTTACGCCACCGCCCGCTTGCCGGCCGGGACTGTGCTGGCCCTTGACCTGGCGCTGCCGATGTTAAAACAGGGGCGGGCGCTGGGGCGGATCCGCCATCCGCTGTGCGCTGACCTGCACCGATTGCCCCTTCGACCCGGGCGTCTTGATGGGATCTGCGCCAACATGGCGCTGCAGTGGAGCCAGGATCTGCCCGCGACGCTTCGGCAACTTTATGACCTGCTCCGTCCCGGCGGCCAGTTGCGATTCAGCGTGCCGGTGGCCGGATGCTTCCCCCAGTTGGCGCCTTTGATTCACCAGGGGCAACTGGGTTGCCACCAATTTTCGCCGTCGGCGCAGCTGGCCGAAGATCTCGCCGCTGCGGGGTTTGCACAGATCCGGGTTGAAACCTTGCGTCATACCCTCTACTACGACACGCCAAAGGCGCTGCTTGGCCATTTCAAGGCCACAGGCGCCAACCGTCATGCATCCGGAGGACACCAGGGGCTTCGGGGACGGCTGTGGTGGGAGCAGGTGGTGGCGTCGCTGGAGCAGCACCGAACGGACGCGGGGATCCCGTTAACCTGGCAGACCGGCCTTTTTACCGCCTTACGAAGCGGAGAGTGAGATGATCTACTTTGTTACCGGTACCGACACCGATGTGGGTAAAACCCGGGTTGCCGCGGCGCTGCTGACGGCGGCGGCACGCCAGGGATTGAACAGCCTCGGGTTGAAGCCCATTGCGGCGGGTTGTGAGCAGAGCGAACAGGGATGGCGCAATGACGATGCGTTGACCCTGATGGCCGCCAGTACCCAATCCCTGCCTTACGAGGCGGTGAACCCCTTCGCTTTCGAACCTCCCATCGCGCCCCACCTTGCCGCCGAGCGGGTTGGGGTGACGCTGTCGGTCACGGCGCTGCAACAAAAGCTGCCGTTGACGGCCATGGCCAACGCGGAGTTTTGCCTGGTTGAGGGGGCGGGCGGCTGGCAGTTGCCGCTCAGCGGTTCACAGAGCCTGCCGGATTGGGTCGTGCATAACGGTTGGCCGGTGATCCTGGTGGTGGGGATGAAGCTTGGCTGCCTTAACCACGCCCTGTTGACCGCCGATGCCATTCGACGAGACGGGCTGCGGCTCGCCGGCTGGATTGCCAACCGGATCGATCCCGATATGGCCCTCTTCGAACAGAATCTGGCAACGCTGGAGGCTCGACTTGGCGCCCCAAGGCTGGCCACGATACCCTTTGAGCCGGATGGTATGGCGGGGGCTGTTGCGGCCTGCACAGAGGCTGTCAGTCGGTTGCAATCCCAGGATGAGTCAAGCCAAGTGCCTCATTTTTCAGAGGCAACCGGAAGTCGGCTCAGATAGGGCCAGCGATGATCAGAGCAGAGGTATCGAGGGGGACGCAACTTCCTATTCCCGGAGCGTTCATAATTAACTGAGGGTTCTCTTTTGAACGACGTTGTCCCGGGTGTAGTGAATGAAGCGGTACCTGTGGTTGTGGCTCCAGTCTCTGATCTTGTTCCTGCTGCTGTTGGGCCAGGTGCTGGCGGCGGAACCCCTGTGGTTCGCTGGTAAGAGCCCGCGCAGTGCCGCCCGGGAGCTTGAGGCACAATTGACCACGGTGGTAGCCGCTCAGATCGACCCTCGATTTGAGGCCCTTCGGCGCGCCCTGGTTGAAGAGAGTGAGCTCCAGGATATTGAAACCCGCAGCCGGCTCTACAGCGATGCTTACCAGCTGCTGGCGGCATTTTGGCAGGAGCTCTACCGTCGCCCGGCGGGGAAGCTGGATCTTAACGAGCCTTTTCTCCTGGTACCGGACGACAGTTTGCTGCCACGCTTGACGGAGGCAGCGCGCGACGCCCGCCTGATGGAAGCGGTTCTTCAGTTGGAGCCGCTCTTTGATGACTACCTGCTTACCCGAAACTGGATCCGCCACTACCTGTCCCTGCCGGCCCCGCCAACGCTTAAAGGGCCGTTACGCTTGATCGCGCCGGGTGAATGGGCGGACGAGGTGGTGCTGATCCGCCAGCGCCTGGTCGATCTCAACCTGATGCCGCCCAACGATGGTGGCCAGTGGATGGACAGTGCGCTGGTCGCCCGTATCCAGGACTTCCAGAGCCAACATGGCCTGGCCGCGGATGGCGTCGTCGGGCCGTCGACCCGTTACTGGCTCTATCTTTCCGGCAGGGAGCGGGCGCGACTGTTGGCCCGTTCGCTGCTGCGCCAGGTGCATGACCACCACTTTTTTGCCCGGGATCACTTCAGGGTCAACATTCCCGGCTTCCAGGCGGTCTGGGTGGAGGGGCAGCAGATCCGTTTTCGGTCGAAAGTGGTGGTGGGCAGGCTTCAACGGCAGACGCCGACCATGCACAGTGCGCTCAAATACGTGGTGATCAACCCCAGGTGGAACGTGCCGCGTTCGATTCTCAGGCGCGACATCTTACCCAAGATCGCTTCGGATGGCGGTTTCGTGGCCCGTCATGGCTACGAAGTGGTGGGGGCAGAAGGACAGGTGCTGGCGCTCACCGAGGAGCAGATCCAATCTGCGGCTCAGCAGGGGTTCCCCTACCGGTTGCGCCAGAAACCGGGGCCGGGCAATGCCTTGGGGCGCTACAAGTTTTATCTGGATAATGCCCGGGCCATCTACCTGCATGACACGCCAGAGAGTCACCTGTTTCGCTATCGCCAGCGCGCGTTCTCCTCCGGCTGTGTTCGCCTGGACCAGGCGGAGGAGCTGGCGTACCAGCTCCTGCATCGAAACCGGACCTCGGCCTCACAGATCGCGCGCTGGCAATCTCGACGGGAGCCCAAGTGGGTCGAGATCACAGAGCCGGTTCCCACCTACCTGGTATACTGGACCGCCTGGATAGAGGGGGGACAGCCCCAGTTTCGTCGGGATATTTATGGTTGGGAGCGCCCCACTTCCGAGGTCACCACCGTTCGCCAATCGCATCGCTGAGACCCTGTCGGGTTCCCAGGTTAATGGCGCTTGTTGGGGCTATAGCCCTGTGGTAGACTCCCTCCGCTTTTTTCTAAGCAAGCTACGGGCCTTGGTCGCAAAGGCCCGTACTTTTTTTTGATATTGAGGTTTTTACCATGTCTTTTACTTTTGAAGCCAAAGTCCGCACCGATGCGGGGAAAGGTGCGAGCCGCCGCCTGCGTCACGCTGGTCTGATCCCGGCCATCATCTATGGTGGTGAGGCTGCTCCGGTATCCATCGAACTGGATCACGACAAAATCCTGCACGCCCAGGATGAAGAAGCTTTCTACACCTCCGAACTGACCCTCGTTATCGACGGTAAAGAGGAGAAAGTGAAGGCGCAAGCGATGCAGCGTCACCCGTACAAGCCCAAGGTTAACCACATCGACTTCGTTCGCGTGTAACCTGACGCTTTACGTAGAAAGGGCTCCCAATTGGGAGCCCTTTCTGCATCTGGGCTGTTGAAATCAAGAGACCAATGACGCCTCAGTGGGAGAGGGGCGATGAGGTGGTGCTGTCTTGCTTTGTCGCCTCTTTGCTATGCCAGGACTGCATGTAGTTCAGGGCATCCTTGACCGCATCGATGAGCAGCGTCGGCTCAGGCTCGGCCCCGTTTCGCCACGCAACCGCATGGGGTTCCTCGGAGCCGAGCGTGGCTACGTAGCCCAGAAGCTCTGCGCAGGCGGCGATCTCCTCGAGTTGCTCCTCGTCACTCACCTCTTTCCAAGCATCCCTCAGCCATTGGTAACCAAAATAGTAGCCGGCCAGCCACTCCCTAAGTGGCTGATGAATCTCGCGACGTTCGAGCGCCTGCAGGTGCTCCTCCATCAGTGTCGGCAAGGGCCGGGATTTCATCACCACCTCTTGATGGACCTGGTTGTACAGCATAAACAGGCTATCCATGGTATCAGCCTCAAATGGCCAATAGCTCTTTTCGGGCTCGACGCCGGCGATGGCACTGCTCCAGAGGGAGGGGTCCAGCGTCCGCGGGTGGCAGTGCAGATGGGCCAGAAACCCTTTTGCCTGGTTCAGGCCAAGACCGCCCCGCGTAACACAGTCCTCAAGCAGGACACCGAGTTGCTTTTCTTCATGTTTGGTCAGCTTGAATTTCATTCTTGCCATCTGGGTATCTGTCAGTTTGCCTTAGGGTCGCACGTTTTTGCTGGAAAACCAGTGCTTCTTACCGAAAATTGTGCCTTCAGTCGCAACCTTTCTCTGCCGCGATTGGACGAAAAAGCGCGCAAGAATGAGCGCGGTTCATGCGCCAGTTAACAGTTACTGGATTGTTACTTGCGCTCGATGGCCGTTTCTGGAATGTTGCCGTTGTGTTCGTGGTCGTAGCGATATTCTTGCCGCCGAAGCGAGCGCGCTTCTCATTTGTCTTGGTGCCTGGCACTCGTTAGGGATGACAGGGCACGGGATACTGGACTGGAATGGATGCAAGGTGAGAATGAGCATGGTGTATTTTGATGCGCGGACGCCACCCCTGGGTGGATGGGCAGTGTGGTTAACCCGGGTGGCCCTGGTTCTCTGCGCGGTTGGAGGGGCGTTAGCGGTGCAATGCCTGGAGCCGGTAACGATCTCGGCCCCCCTGGAACACCTCCTGCTCTGTCTGGGCAGTAGTTTGCTGCTGCTGGGCTTCCTGTTTGGGGTGCCCGCTAACCTGGCCCTGTTGAGGCAGGTTCAGCGAGTCGGTCGTGATCTCTCCGGTCGGGAGTGGTTGCTGGTCGTTCCCAGTTGTCTCATCACCTTCGTCGCCCTGGCGATGGTGATGAACTGGGCCGGCCACCTGCTGATGCAGGGGTACTGAACCGGCAGGGCGGTGCAGAACACCCCCTGATTCAGTCGATATCGAAGGAGTAGTAGATATCCAGTGACTGCTGCGCCGCATCGGAGATCTCGTTGACCGCCTCAAGCCACAGCCGCTGCATCAGCTGGTAGCGCAGGGTTAACTCGTTAACCGCATCGAATACCCCCACGCCGTACTTAAAGTACATCCGGGAACCCACATAACCGCTGATGGTGACCTGGGTATCGTCGCCGGCCCCCTCGGTATCCAGGGCGAGATCGCGCAATCCCAGTCCCTCGCCGATGGTGCTGACCACGCCGCCGGTGGTGCCGACCCCGAGACTCAGGGCCGCAGAGGTGAGCAGGGCGCTGCTACCGCTGTTAGCGCTGCCATCACTGCTGAGGCCCTGGCCCCGGGTGAGGTAGGAGAGGATCTCCTGCTGCTCCATGGCGGGGGTGGAGAAGAGCGACAGCTTTGGTGTGTTTGGGGTACCGGTGATGCGGACACCCACGGTGACGTCATCCTGTTCGATCTCCCGGGTGGCTTCCACATCCAGGTTGGGTAGGGTGGTGGGCCCGTTAAAGCTGACCTGTCCCCGGTCTACCCGAAGCTTCTGGCCAAAGGCCTCGAACCGCCCCTCCCTGAGCAGCACATCCCCGAACATCTGTGGCGGTTGTCCACGGCTCTGACGAAGGGTGAGATCGCCGGCAAGCTGCCCCGTCATGCCGAGGGCGTTGATGGCGATGTTGTCCCCGAGCAGGATCCGAATCGCCAGTTCCGTATTGGTACTGGTGATGGGCGCCTCTTCGGCCTGACTGTCGATAAAGATCACATCGTCACTGACCTGGACGGCGTTCTCAGGCAGAGAATCGATGGTGACCCCCCCATCGCTCAGGGCCACCTCTCCCTTGATCGAGATGCGGTCCTGATCGAGGGCCAGGTTCAGGTCCGGTGCCGCCGTGATGGTGACCATGGGGGGGTAGTAAAGCTCCAGGCCGCTGCCGCTCAACCGCAAATTGCTGCGAAACCCTTGCCGCCAGTCAATTTCCCCCTTAAGTTGGCCCGTACCCTGGCCCGCCATGAAGTCGCCGTTGAGCCGACCCTGCATCGCCTCAAAAGCGACATCGACGGTCAGTTCGCTTACCTCGGTTGGGTTACCCAAAGCCTGAAACCTCCCTTCGGTCAGGGCCAGTCTTCCTGTCACTTCCGGGTTCTCCAGATCCCCGGAAATCACAAGGTCACTGGCCAGGTGGCCCTGTGCCACGTTGAGAAAGTCAAACCATGCCAGGTAGGGTCCCAGGTCCAGTTGTCGGGCCACCAGCTCCCCCTCCAGCGCGTAGGGGGAGCTGGTACCGGCGTTAAGGTTGAGAGTCAGGTCCTCCTCGTCATTGACGTCGACAGCGGCATCGAGGTGAACCCCCTCCGGGGTCAGGTTCAGGCGCGCTTCGACTTTGCGCCAGGTCAGCCGGGTGGGGGCCAGCCCATCGCCGCCACTGAGCAGCACTTCGCCATCCCGATCGGTGAGGGCCAGTGTCAGCCTGGGTAGCTGTCCCGGCTGCCAGTTCAGGTAGAGGTTGCCTTCGATTCGGGAGGTTGATTGCATCCGATCCGGTAGCCAGGGCTCCAGTAGCTGGGCAGTCTGGGCGTTCAGGCGAGCCGCCAGGGCGCCCTGTTGGCCGAGCAGCGCGGGGTCATCAAAGCAGAGCTCGGTACCACGAGCGCGCCAACAGTGGGCCCCCAGGGTCAAGGTGCCGGCGGCGAGATCCACGAGAAGGTCCGCCTCGTCCACCATCTCCCAGGGCCATTGAGGCCAGAGGAAGGCGCCCCGTTGCCAACGCCCCTGCCAGCGCTGGGACGCCTGATCCAAGGAGCCGGACAGGGCGAGCTCAATGGGGTAGGGGCCCGCGACCGACAGCTTGGCGGATTGGTCAGAGAGTGATCCTGTGCTGGAAAATTGCAGCTGCCCCAGGGACTCATTGGCCTGCCTAAGGGTCTCGGTCTCCAGGTCGAGCCGGTAGGCGTGGTTGTCCAGCGGCTGGTAGCCGGCATTTAAGCGGGCCCGGGGCAGTGACAGTGCCTGATAGTACAGCTGCTCCGCTTGCCCCCGGAGTTGGATAGCGGGGTTATCTGCCGGGCCGTCGATGGCCAGTTCGAAGTCCGCGTTCCCGGTCAGTTCCGGCAGCCAGCGGGAGAGCTGCTCGGCACGCAGTTGACCCTCCATCTGCCACTGACCCTGGTTGACGCCGCCATCCATCGTCAGCTCGGTGCCGTTCAAGGTGATGAAGAGATCCCGGGCAAAACCCTGCCACTGGGCGTTGAAGCTGGCGGCGCCGCGTATCGCCAGCGGGTAGCCCATCAGTTGACCGCGAAGATCCGTATTGCTGACCGCGATCTGCCAATCCTCCGTTGTAAAGAACCCTTGGCTGATGAGCTGACCATCGAGCTTCAGATCCAACTCGGGCAGGAGTTGGGAGAGATCGAGCTGCTCGGTGAACAGGGTTGCCTGCCAACGCAGGCCGTCGCGGTAATCCAGGCTGCCCTGGAGCAAGGCCTGGCCAAGCTCACTCTGGACAGTGGCGTGGTGGATCTGCAGCAAGCCCGCGTCGTGCTGACCGAGGAGCATCAGCTCAAGCGGCGGGTGCTGCTGATCCTGCACCTCGCCACTGAGGGCAAAGCGCTGGTCGTCGAGGTTCCCTTCGCTGCGCAGCTTAACCCGGTGGGCCAGGTAGTCGGGCTCGCCGCTCAGGGGCCAGCTCAGTCGCTCTGCCTGCAGCTGTAGCTGGTAGGGCAGATCGGGCTGGGCCAGGTTGAGCCACCCCTGCAGCTGGGCAACCTGGTTCTCCTTGGTCTCAACCAGCAGGTTCAGCCGGCGAAAGCCGCCGTGGGCCCGAACACTCAAGGGTTGCGCCTGTAACTCTGGTAGCCAGGGTAGCTGGTGGATCTCACCGCTCAGCAGGGCGTTCATGGGGTAGTCCTCACGAAAGTCCATGCTGAAACGGCCGGCAAGGTCCGCCCAGTTGTGCTTGAGGATGAGGTCGTCCAGGGCCAGTCGGGTATGCTTCCAGGCACCCCGGGCGCGCAGGGTGGTGACCTTGTGCTCTTGATCTGCCAAAAGCAGCTGGCTGTCGATGATGGCAACGTCGTTGAGTTGTAGCTCAAAGGGCAGGATGACCTCCGGCAGCTGCGCCAGTGGCCAGTCGCTGTCCTCCTCCTGCGGTCTGGCCCCCGTTTCGGCGTCATCCGTTTTTGCCACCTGCGCCTCGTCACCGCCCAAGGGGATCAGGATCTCGGCCTGCTCCAGCTGGACCCGGCGCAGGGCCAGCAGGGTGTCCTCCAGCAACACTTGCCCCCTGATCCGGTGGGCACGATAGGACATGTCATCCACCCGCACATCGATACGGTTGAGGTCAGCCTGCGCAACCGCGATGGCAATAGGCAGGCCGATGCCACTGTAGACACCTGGCACCGGCTTAGCTTCCTCCTCTTCAGGCTGCGACTCTGTTGCCAGATCGACCTGGACGCTCACGGCGCCGGCATAGACAGACTCGGCGCAGAGCTCACGCTTGAGCAGGCAGCTGAGGCGCCACTTCGCCTGCACGTCGTCAACCTCAACCTCAACGCCATCGAGGCGCAGACCAAAGTGCGTCAGGGATACACCTCGGTTCAGGGTGCCATCCCGGTACTCGATGCTGACCATCGGCAGCAGGCGATCGGCACAAAACAGGGCGAACCGCGTGCCGATAGGCGTGCCAAGCAGCAGGGCCAGGATGACCAGCAGAGCCAGGGGAACCACCCCCAGTCCCATCAGCAGACGATGTATCTTGGGCTGCCAGCTCATAGTTCCGCTCCGATGGTGATGTGCAGGCGCCAGGGGGGATTATCCTCGCTCATCCCGTAGCCGACGTCGATACGCACCGGGCCGATGGGGGAGATCCAGTGCACGCCGGCGCCCACTGAGGTGATGATCTCAAAGGCTTCCGAGTCGTACACGTCAAAGGCGTTACCACTGTCGACAAAAGCGGCAACGCGCCAGCTGTTGGTCACGTAGTACTGGTATTCGACGCTGCCCACCATCAGGTAGCGCCCACCGACGTTGATGGTGGAGATGCTGCCGTCGTCGTTTGCTATGTCGACCTTGGGCCCCAGGGTCTGGTACGCGAAGCCCCGGATCGACTGGTCCCCACCGGCGAAGAAGCGCAACGAAGGCGCCAGTTCCAGCAGGTCATCGTCGTTGATCATGTTCAGGCCCAAGTCCAGTCGCGAGCTGATACGGTGGCGCGGACGAGGCGAGTTGACCATCCGGTACTGGGCTCGCAGTCGGACAATCCGCTGCTCCGAAAGCAGAGTGGGATCACCGAACTCGAAACGGTACTGTTGGCGAAAACCGCGACTGGGATCCAGCTGGGGGCCTGAGCGCCGTGTTTTGGAAAAGGTGACGCCAGGCAGCACATAGGACGCCTGAGGCGAGAGTTCTGCCTGCTCCCAGGTCTCCCGCAGGTAGCGGATGAAAGCGGTGCGGATCCAGCCATTTCGGGTGGTGGTTTTACGGCCGATGGAGGTTTGGTACTGGGTACTGTCGATATCCCCGAACTCCTCTTTGCCCACACTGGCACGAAACTGCAGCTGGTCTTTGATTGGGTGTCTCAGGGGGATGATGTACTCGAATCCGAGCTTGGGATTGATCTGGGCGATCTCCGCCTTGGTTTCCTGGCTGTGGCCGTACCGGTTGACCACCGGAGTGCGCCAGACCAGCGAGATCCGCCCTTGGGTATCGGTGGCGTAGCCGACGCCCACCTCGAAGGAGTGACGGGGGGGCGGCGTGATCCCGACTTCCACCGGCACCAGCCCATCCACGGCCTCATCCGGGTGCGGCAGCACCTTCACGGTTCGAAAGTAGCCGGAGCCAAGCAGGCCGTTGGTGAGCTCGGCGATCTGGTCGCTGTCGTAGGGGGTTCCGGGTTCGAAGGGAACCATCTTTTCAAGCAGATCCGGTTCCAGCTCCGAGGCCCAGAAATCCACCTCTCCGAGCCGATACCGAGGGCCGCTGTCGTACAGCAGGATAAGATTGGCCGTGTTGTTGTCCCTGTCCACCTCCAGCCGGTTTTGTTGCAACTGACCCTGAAAATAACCGCGAACCAGGCCCAGGGAGACCAGGGTGGATTTGATCTCTTCGTAAAGCCCGTGGTGGAGACGGTCGCCGGGGCCCAGTGGGAGGCGGTCCAACTCACGGCGGAAAGCGCGGTCATCCCGGGCCTCGCCGGTGACCATGACGATAACCTCACTGAGCCGTACCGGCTCGCCGGCGGATACGGTAAGGTTTAAGGTCCAGTCTTTTTTTCCCTGGTCCAGGGTGTAGTCGAGGGTGCCCTGATAGTAGCCAAGAGATTGCAGCGCCTTTTGAACATCATCCTCAAAACTGAACAGGAAGCTGGCCCGCTCCCTGGGGGTCGTGGGGAGGGGAGAGAGGTGAGCCCGGATGTTGTCCGCCACCGCGCCACTGACCCCCTCGAGTTTGAGCTTCAGTCCGCCACTTTTCTTGGCGCTTTCCGGGGGAGTCGCCTCCTGCTGTGTGCTTACCGCCGGGTCGTCACTGGGCCGGGTCTCGGGCTCGGCGGCCCCAAGGGGGGCGCAAAGCAGCGACAGGGCGACGATGACGAGACGTAGTGGCAAAGTAGGTTCCCGAAGCGTGCTGGAATCGATGACTCAATTGTGGATAGGCTTGGCCCCAACAACAATTGAAAGTGACTTAATTTTAATACCTTAGTCCTTGCCCGCCAATGAAAAACATTGTTAAAAAGAAGAGGTAGGATCCCTATGCGGTTTTCTTTGGTGATGCCACCCTCCCGGCGACAAAAAACCGACCGGGTCAATCGTCTTCACAGTGAAGATGAGCCAGGGCAAACGCGCTATGGTTAAAGGCAACCCAACATTAGTAGAAAAGGGGAAAGGATGGAATCGGTAAAAGTTCGCGATTATATGGAGCGTCACCCGGTAGTGTTGAAGGCCGACATGGCGCTCTCCAATGCTGTCGAGGCGCTGTTGGCAGAGAAGCAGAGCGGCGCCCCGGTGGTGGATGATGAAGGACGGTTGATTGGCTTTGCCTCAGAGAAGGATTGTCTCTCGCTGATGCTCAAAAGCAGTTATCACTGTGATCTCACGGCCAAGGTGGGTGAGGTGATGCGCACCGATGTATTGGTGGTCAGTCCGGAGGATTCCGTGCTGGAGCTGGCGGAGTCGATGCTGGGTCAGAAGCCGAAGATCTACCCGGTGGTCGATGAGGGTCGCCTGGTGGGGATGATCAACCGAACTCTGGTCCTCAAGGCCGTGGCAATCCACATGAAGGTCTGTTTCCGTCACGCGGTGTGATCCCGCCGGGCAAAGCCACCTGTTAAGCGGCGAACCCTTCGCCGCTTTGTCGTATCCTGCCCCCGAAACACTGTCTACGCTGAAAGAACCGCACAAGAGAGAAATCCGATGAAAAAAAGGATCTGGGAACAGCTACGCCGTGAGGCGGAAGTGGTCACCCGAAACGAACCCCTGCTGACCAGCTATGTGCACACCTGCATCCTGAGTCACAACAGCCTGGGCTCGGCGCTGGGGTTTATCCTGGCCAACAAGGTGGCGGATGAGGTGATGTCGGCGGTGGTGCTGAGGGAGTTGCTGGAGGAGGCCTATCGCCACGACGACAGCATCATCGATTACGCCGCGTTTGACATCGACGCGGTGTTTCATCGGGACCCCGCGATCAAGCAGCAGCTAACCATTCTGCTCTACCTCAAAGGGTTCCAGTCCATCCAGGTCCATCGACTGGCCCACTACCTCTGGAACCATGGCCGGGAAGCCCTGGCGCTGTTCCTGCAAAGCCGCAACGCCGAGGTGTACGGGGTGGATATCCATCCGGCGGCCAAGATCGGCAAGGGGGTGATGTTTGACCACGCTACCGGCATCGTGGTGGGGGAGACCGCTGTCATCGAGGACAACGTCTCCATCCTGCAGTCGGTGACCCTCGGTGGCACCGGTAATGAAGAGGGGGACCGTCACCCCAAGATCCGCAGCGGCGTGATGATCGGCGCCGGCGCCAAGGTGCTGGGCAACATCGAGGTGGGAGAAGGAGCACGGATCGGCGCCAACTCCGTGGTGTTAAACCCGGTTGCGCCCCATGTGACCGTGGTGGGGATCCCCGCCCGGCAGGTAGGTAAGTCCACCTTTGACCAACCCTGTGAGACCATGAACCAGAACTTCCTCAGCGACGGGATCTAGTTTCTCTACCGAACAGAAAAAGCGGGCCCATGACGTGGCCCGCTTTTTTGTTTCTACAGCCAGTATCCCATCGTTTGGCC
Organism: Ferrimonas gelatinilytica; assembly: GCF_039544205.1. Classification (NCBI taxonomy): domain Bacteria; kingdom Pseudomonadati; phylum Pseudomonadota; class Gammaproteobacteria; order Alteromonadales; family Ferrimonadaceae; genus Ferrimonas; species Ferrimonas gelatinilytica. The sequence goes on from NZ_BAABLF010000030.1 coordinate 131,100, forward strand.
TTTTACCGGGCGATGGCGCTCTTTACCGGCTTGCTTCAGGGCCACAGAACCCGGATGGCCACCAGGCTTAGGATCACCGCCGTGCCCCTGTCTAACCAGAGCTGGTTTCGTCCCAGCCAGCCCATCAGGGGGGTACGGGCGATCCCCAGTGCCACCAGGCAATACCAGAGGGCGTCGATGCCGCCGGCGGTGCCCATCATCACCATCTTGGTCTGCCAGGTGGCTGCGCTGTCGACAAACTGGCTGAACAGGGCCAGGAAAAAGAGGGCAATCTTGGGATTCAGAAAGGCGACCAGGAATCCCCCGATAAGCCCCTGGTAACGGCGGTAGGGATCCCGAGAATCGGTCGCGGCGGTATCCTTAGTGGCGGGTTTTATCGCCTGCCAGGCGAGGTAGAGCAGGAAGGCGGCACCGGCATAGCGCACCAGGTCGAACAGCCAGGGCAGCTGTGTGATCAACACCCCAAGGCCCATCGCCACCAGCAGGGCGTAGAGGGCGATACCGGCGCCGTGCCCGAGGGCGGTGGCGAGCCCCTGGCGTATGCCCCCCTGTACCGTGTTGCGGATCACCAATGCCAGGGAGGGGCCGGGGCTGATCGCCCCCAGGGTGCAGATGGCGGCCAGCGACAGCCACAGGGTAAAGGACATGCAATCGACTCGTATGGTATGAAGATCAGAGCCCTAAGGTTAACGGAGCCGACGCGCAGACAAAAGCCGGGCCTGTTCGTCCGTTTTAGCCAAGCCCACCGCGCCGGCTAATCGGCTGGATATCAAAGCGGGGTCGATGCCCTGCACGGGGTACAGGCGACGGAAAGGGAAAAACTGGCATACAGTTAGGGCATGGCACCGGCGCCTCCGGGGTGGCGATGAGCCCGCTGGCACTGTGCACGCTGGAGGCTTCAGGGCTGGGCCACAATTCCGGTACCTCAGTGACCTAAGGCTCTGCCGGCGGCAAATAGCATAGGGAGACGCGGAATGTGGCGCAATTCGCAACTGGGGCTCAGGACACCCTCTTACTCTGTTCAGTTACCTCCGGCTGAGATAATATTGCGCGAATAATTTAATGCGTTGATAGATATGGCCGACCTTCCCGGGGCCGGAGCTTGATAGGATAGGAATATGATCCCTGCGGAACGACAACGAATCATCCTGAAGATGCTGGAAGCTCAGGAGATCTGCACCATCAATGAGCTGACCGAAAAGCTGGCGGTTTCCCATATGACGGTGCGCCGCGATATTGCCAAGCTGGAGGCGAAGGGGCGGGTGTTTTCCGTGGCTGGCGGCGTCCAGCGTACCGAGGCGATCCGAGAGGAGCTGACCCACAACACCAAGAAGAGCCAGAACATCGAGGTGAAGCGGGCGCTGGGCCGTGCCGTGGCCGAGATGATCCCGGAGCGTTCGACCGTTTACCTGGATGCGGGCTCCACCATGATGGAGGTGGCCCGACAACTGGTGGATCGCGCCGATATCCTCCTGGTCACCAATGACTTCTTCATCTCCTCCTTCCTGGCGGAGCATGGCCGCTGTGAGATCTACCACACCGGCGGCAAGGTCGAACGCAGCAACAACTCCTGTGTTGGTGAGCAGGCCAAAGCTTTCCTGCGCCAGGTCAATATCGATGTGGCCTTTATCGCGACCGCCTGCTGGGACAGCCGTGGGATCTCCAGCCCCAGCGAAGACAAGGTGGTGGTGAAGCAGAAGGTGGCGGAGGTCTCCAAAGAGGTGATCCTGGTGTGTGACTCCAGCAAGTTCGGTAAAACCGGCACCTTCCTGGCCCTGGCCAACGACGCCTTTGACCGTGTGGTGACCGACGACGGCCTGCCGCAGCCCTTCGCCGACCAGTTGGCGACCCAGGAGATCGAGGTGATCCGCGTCGCCCGCTGATCCCCCGTTGTCGAATGATTTCAGAACCCGGTTGCCCTGAGGGAGCCGGGTTTTCCTTTTCAAGGAGCCGCTATGACCCCCGCCGTTAATGCCGCAAAACGGGCCAAGATCGCCCACACCCTGCACAGCTATCGCCATGACCCTGCCGCCGAGTCCTACGGAGAGGAGGCGGCACAGGCACTGGGGCTGGACGCGACCCGGGTCTTCAAGACCTTGCTGGTGAGTGACGAGGCGGGGCGACTCGCCGTCGCCGTGGTGCCGGTCTCAACCAAGCTGGATCTCAAAGCCCTGGCCAAGGCCTGGGGGGTAAAGAAACTGGCGATGGCACAGCCCGTGGCGGCGGAGAAGGCCACAGGCTACGTGGTGGGGGGGATAAGCCCGCTGGGGCAGAAAAAACGTCTGCCCCTGTTCCTGGACGCGGGGGCGGAAGGGCTGTCCACGATCTTTGTTTCCGCCGGACGGCGGGGGTTGGAGATTGAACTGGCTCCCAAGGACCTGTTGGCACTGACCCAGGGCCGCTTCGCAACCATTGCCCGCGAAGGGTAACCCAAGGCGGCTTCATCGCGGCTTGCAGTCATTTCCGCTCGGTGTTCGAAACCATGCTCTTAGGAACTAGGAACTAGTTCCTAAGAGCTTTGTGCTCCACTGCATCAGGTTGCTCTCGCGAACGGTAGGGTGAAGCACAATTCGGAACAGTTATTTAGGGTCGTTGCGGTGCCCTAAGCCCCGCCGACACAGGAGCGGGGGGAGACACAAAGGCGCCCGGTGGGCGCACTGCCGTGTTACTGCAGCAGGGGGTGATCCTCCGGCAGCTTGGCGGCGATCCACTTGGCCAGGCGTTGACGCATGTGCAAGCCGTTCTCCTGATCTTCAGGCAGCGGCGCCAGCAGCTTATCGTTGATCAGCAGCCGGTAGATGCACTCCACCTTCTGATCCGCCGAATCCGTCGGGTTGAAGGGTTTGTAGCCCCGTTTAATGGCGTAATCCTGGCCCACTTCCAACGCCTTCTTCAGCAGCGCTTTCTCATTTTTCAGCTTCTTCATAGCATCCTCGCACGCTTTTCCCTCCAGCATACCCACTGCGGCGCAGGATGTCCCCGTCGTGTCGACGAAAAGGGACGCTTTGTCTCTGGGAGCGCTGCGAAGTTAGGTGCTGGATGCTCGGAGTTGATTGCTAGAAAGAGCCGGGCCGAAGTGGCTGACTTAAAACCCTATCGTTCAATATTTTGGAAAATAAGGTAATTGAGACAGAGAAACCTATAAAAAATAAGGCCCACTCTGGCGAGTGGGCCTTATTTCGTGTTGACCACCGTTACTTGGCGGTAAAGGCGTTGATGGTGAATTTATCTCCGGTGCCGGTGTAGTTTGAGTCGCCACCGCGCCAGAAGAAGTTCCCATTTAGCGGGCGAATGCCTGCCCATTCGATGTAGTTGGTACGAACGGTATAGTGGCCGAATTGAGCCATGAACGCGTCTTTCTCCAAGGTGACATTCTTACCTTGGGATTTATCGAAGATACTAACTTTGCCTGCATTGTTACCGCTCAGGAACAGGTCGGCGCGTACTTTCTCACCGTCTTCATCCAGCAGATAGATGTTGATGTGGTGAGGTGCGGCATCGAACGCGATATCGAAGTTCATCTCATATTCAGAGATCGACTTGGCTTCAACGTCTCCCTGGTAAACGATAGGGGCAGCACCGTTAGTCATGGCGGTGACTGCGCCGGTTTCGGCATCGACAGTCACATCGGTGGCACCAACGATCCAGTCAGTGCGCACAGCGGGGTCTACGCCCTCTGCGGGTTTGACGGTGGCATTGAATGCTTTGATGGTAAAGGTGTGGCGCCCGCTGTAGCTGGAGTCACCCATACGGTAGATGAAGTTGGCGTAATCGGGCTTGAAGATGTTCCCGTTATTGAAATCGGTGCGCACCAGCCAATCACCGTACTGCTCCAGGAAGCTGTCGAATGAGTCGTACATTACCCATTCATTTTGCTCTGCTTCACAGTTGTACACTTCAACCTGGCCAGCGTAGTTGCCGGTGATATGAAGATCGCCGCGGCATTCAATCCCGTCTGCGTTTCTCAGGTAGAAGTTGACGAAAGTGCTAACGTCTGTGTCTTCGAAGTCGACATCGAAGCTCAGTTCGTACTGGTTCAGTGCTACTGGCTCAAGCTTGTCACCAGCAGAGTCCACCATTGAGATGGAGACATTGGCGGCTTTGCCATCGGTCATGCCGGTAATGCTGCCATCTTTTTCGATGGTGAGATCGACAACGGAACCCTGGATACGGTTGGGATTCACAGGGACGGCGCCACCGAAGTCAATCTCTTCTTCACCCCACTCGATGTCAGGGATCTCCAGGCCGCCTTCAGCAGAGTTCAGCTTGAACTTGTAATGGATCCCGGCTTTATCTTGGAAGTTGGTGTAGAGCAACCCAAATGCGGTTTCATTCAACATCACAGAACCGCGAGCCGTAACATAGCCGTAGTCGTATTCACCGGAGTCACCGGCAAACAGCTCTACACCGTTTACGGTAGTGCTATAAACGTGCTCGGACTTTTCCATGGTGACAAAGGCGTAATCCTCGTTCTCCATGAGGATGGTTACGTTTTCGTAGCCTGAGTCCAGTTGCTCCTCACCTTGCAGCGAGAAGGATGCAACAGTCTTTTGGGACATGTCGTCAGCATGGCGCTCGTGTTCGATGCTCAGCGTTGCGTTTTCAGGTACTCGCAGGCTGAAGGTGTCGGAGAGTGCGATATCGGTGCGGTACACCTCGCCATTAACCCGCAAGATGTAGTCATCGGTCTCCAAATGATGATCATAGCCTTGGCTGTCAACCAACTGATCGCCCTGTGACATAGGGATAGACTCCATATCAATATGGAAGCCGATGTTCACATCTTGGTACTTAGGGCTGCTAGTGTCTCCATCGCACCCCGTGAGGGCCAGGACGAGAGAAGTGCCGACGACACTTAAAGAGAGTTTATTCATGGGTTTGTTGTCACTTTGCTGGCGGGTGTCAAAAATATGGCGCGGAGGCTATCAATTGAGCTTGTGGGCGGCAATGGCAAATTGTTCAGTTGTGATTTTCGTCACAACTGCTTTTCGATTGACATGTTGATTCTTTGTTTTATTTGTGAGAGCAGCTTGGTGGTTGTTTTATTTGAGTGGGCCGCGTTGTAGTCAGGTCAATTTTTAACTCTTGTTTGTGCTTGTTGGGTTCCGCGATGTAAAACCTCGAGCGGTTGCCAATGTCGTGAAAGAAGCTCTTATTGAATATGCCCCATTTGTGACGTCCAACGGTTAAGGGTTTTGTAGAAGAAGGACCGACTCCTCAAGCATCCCCCCTCAGAAATTTGGTAATAGGAGTAGGGTTGGGTGCTTCGCCATTGACCGATTTATATGGCTTTACTGCACAGAGGAGATAGCGAATGAGACTTTCCCGCTTCCGGCCGACGAGAGAACAGGCCCGCCCTCCTTTCAGATTCTTCATGGCATCCTCGCACGCTTTTCCCTCCAGCATACCCACTGCGCCGCAGGATGTCCCCGTCGTGAAGATGAAAAGAGACGCTTTGGTGCTGGGATTGCTGTGAAGCTAGGTGCTGGGCCCTAGTTCCTAAGAGCCCGATCAAAGCCTGAGACTTCTGGGCTTACACGAAAGTGGAGCATACTTAGGATCAGCTGTTTAGGTGCCGGGGGAGGGCGGTGCGACAATAGCTGCAACTTAGCGGAAAGTGGTCACTGGTGGACCTGGCGCACTTTCACCGCACGGATGCGCAGTTTCGCCCAGAGAGCAGCCGAACATGTCTTTTAACACATTGATTTAGCTAGACTTGATTGCTATGTTGGGCGAACGTTCACTGGTGTTATTACGCCTGGTGAGTTGCCGAAAGCCTTGCGACCGGCGCAATAAAACCACTGTTATGTAACTAGGGAAAGTGATGCAACCTGATAGTCAATCGACAGAGTTACGGCAATTAGTTAAAGATGCTAGGTGGGCTATTTGGCTTTTTGTGGTAGTAAATTTCTTCGTATTAGTTTTCTTTCTGGCTGACGGTATATTCAACGAATTTGTATTTGTCCTTTTATTCATTCAATCTGCTTTATTAATTTTTTGGCTGCTACCAGTATTTTGTTATCAAGTGTTTGTCAAAAAGTTACGAGTCAAACTGGCATTTTATAAAGCGCTGGCATCATACAAAGAAGCAATAGGTCACGTTTCGTGGTAGCGTTACATAACAAGCTAATAAACAAGGACAAAAAACAGTTTGCTGTTTTCGTTCCTCAACATTTTAGCAAACAATTTTTTGCCCATTATTAGGGCGTTAGCTCTCTAAACTAAGGATTGGCTGTTGAGAAAAGTTTTAGGTGTTTTAATTGTTGCTTATATTGTTTATGGATGGCTTGGTTATTTTTGGGATAATTCAGAAGGATCAAATAAGCTAGCTAAATTTAGTAATCTAACTTTTGAAGATATTGTCTCAATTGAAGCGATAAATTCAGAGTATATTAATGTGACAAATTTAGCATTAAATTCCACCCAATCAAAAGAACTATTAATTCATGCTATTACTACTGCAGAGCAATCATCAATAGCTAAGAGACCACCCAAAAACACCAAGCTATATATCAAAATTAAAACAAAGAACGACACCATAGGTTTGAATCTTATGGTTCCACTTACCAAAAATGATGAAATGTATTTTGTTGTTGTAGATCGGGTTTATGATGGTGAAAGTTACACTCAGGATAGTTATGGTAGCTTTGTAACTACTGGGCTTTACGAATTTTTAGTTGAAGCAAAGTTAGTAAACGAGAGCTAACAAGAATTTCAAGCGGGACTTGAAGTTGACCCGTTTGAATGGACACTCAATCACAAGCGATTCAGGCGTCATTTGGAGCGGCATGAGCGAAGGCGCTTTCCGGCTTCCGCCATTGAGCGAATACCTCGCTGACATTGGTAAAGGTTCATGGCGGGATGAAAGTCACAAGCGTCTGATATTTAATGATATTTCAACATCCAATCCGGGATAATCTGTGCAGACTAATTTCGTGATGCAGCAATCGAAACGTAACATCTCTTGCTGATGACGCCCCCTGTCTCGTGATACACAACCTACACCGCTGTGCGCACGTCGGGCCGGTATCGGCTTCCTGCCACAAACGCTTTTAGGTCATTGAACAAGGAGATCCCAATGACACGCTCGTTGATGACGTCACTGTGCCTCGCTACTGCCCTGGTGACACCAGGCCAAGTCCTTGCCGCCGAACGAACCCCGCTTGAGGAGTTTGTCGAAGGTTTTCCCATCGAGTTGGCGGAGCGCACCATCGCGGCCAGTTTGCCGGTCTGGATGGCGGGTGGGGACGAGTCCCACTACTGGAGCATGCGCACGTCCGAAGTCCTGCCCACTGCGATCGTGCCGCGCCGCATTCCGACGATGGCGCTGGGCGAACGCCTGATGCCGCAGATCGGCGCAATCAAGGCGGAGACGGAAAACTTTGGCAGCCTGACCCTCAATGAATTTCTCGCCCGCTCCGACAGCTTCTCCCAGGCGTTCATGGTGATCCACAAAGGGAACATCGTGTTCGAGTCCTATCCCCGGATGCGCCCGTCAGACCATCATGTCTGGATGTCCAACGCTAAGCCAACCGCGTCGCTGTTGATTGAGATCCTGATAAGCCAGGGGCTGATCGATGAAAACGCCCCGATGTCTGATTACATCAAGGAGTTCAAGGGCACCGCCTGGGAGGGGGTCACCGTCATCCACACGTTGAACATGGCCTCCGGCCTCGACATCGACGACACTGCGGCCACCCGCGCCGATCCTAACTCCCACCCCCATCGTCTCTACCTGGCCGAGTTCAACCGCCCCTACAAGGGCAAGGTTGAGCGGATGATCGATGTGCTGGCCGATGCAAAGTACGGCTCTAAGCCGGGCCAGAAGTTCGTTTATGCCTCGGCGCACACCCAGGCGCTGGTACTGCTGGCGGAAGCCGTCACCGGCGAACGTTGGGCGCAGAGCTTTGACCGTCTGGTGTGGTCGAAGATCGGTTCAGAAGGCCCGCTGCAGGTCCACACCAGTCCGGATGGCGTTGCCCTGGCGCATGGTGTGATCTCCAGTCGGTTGGCGGACATGGCGCGCTTCGGCATGCTCTATACCCCCAGCTGGAACAAGATTGCCACCGAGCAGGTGGTTACCGATGAGATCCTGGCGCGGATCCAGGACGGCGTTCAGTCCCATGAATTCCTGATGGCCGGTGACAACGGGCCGACCTACTCCTTCATCATGGGAGATGGTGACGCGCCGACCTTTGTCTCCAGCTCTCGCCAGTGGGATCTGCTCTGGGAAGATGGCGATATGTGGAAAGGTGGGATGATGAGCCAGGGGCTCTACGTCTCCCCTGACAAGGACCTGGTTATCGTCTACGTCTCGACCAATAACGACGACCACTCCATCCACCGCTGGATGCGGCCCATCGCCACCTCCGGCCTGTTCGAGTAATGCGCTGGCTAAGTCGCTGATCCTGAATATGCGTCACTTTCGTGCCAGCTTCCAAGCCTGAGGCTTGGATCCGGCTCTTAGGAACTAGGGCCCAGATCCTAGTTCCTAGCTCCTAGCTCCTAGTTGTAGACTTCCAACACGTTGTTCACACCAAGTCGGCTGACTGGTGGTTTTCTATCCAAGCTCCCGTGGGGTCTGACGTGGTTATACCATGACAGGTAA